>DATIMX010000613.1:0-28207 GCA_035474935.1 Geodermatophilus sp.
CAGCATCTGCCGCTGCGTGCCCTCGCCGGGGTCGAACAGCAGCCCCTCGCCGTCCCAGCGCAGCAGGTAGCCGTTGTGGTTGCGCGTGCGGGTGGGCGCCTGGCTGGCGGTGCCGAGGACGACGAGCTCGCGGACCGTCACCGCCCGCTCAGCCGACCTGCTCGACGCCGGCCGCGTGCCGCCGGGCCAGCTCGCGGTAGATCGACGGGTTGCCGTCGACCCAGACCGCGGCCCCCTCGCTGAGCGGGCCCCGCACCGTCACCGGGGCGCCGAGCGCCAGCACCCCGTCGGGGACCACCGCCCGCGGCGGCACCAGGCTGTGCGCACCGATGAGCGCCCGGGCGCCGATGCGGGCGCCGTCCTGCACGGTGCTGCCGTTGCCGATGAGCGCCTCGGCGCCCACCACCGCGCCGTGGACGACGCACTGGTGGCCGATGGTCGCGCCCGGCCCGATCTCGGTCTCCGGGTCCGCACCACCGTGCAGCACCGAGTTGTCCTGCACGTTGGCGCGGGCCCGCACCAGGATGCGGCCGAAGTCCGCGCGCAGGACCGCGCCGTACCAGACCGACGCCCCGGCCTCCACGACGACGTCCCCCACGAGCGTGGCGGTCGGTGCGATCCAGGCCTCCGGGGAGACGGAGGGGGCACGGCCTTCGAAGGAGAACAGCGGCACGGGCGGAGCGTAGGGGCCGGTGCAGTCCCTCCCTCACCGGGTGTGATCCGCGTTACGTTCGGCGTCCGTCGCCCGACCCTCCCGGAGGACCCATGGACCGGCTCCGCTTCGGCACCTTCCTCGCTCCGTTCCACCCCGCCGGGGAGAACCCCACGCTCGCCCTCCAGCGGGACCTGGAGCTGGTCGAGCACCTGGACCGGCTCGGGTACGACGAGGCCTGGATCGGCGAGCACCACTCCGCGGGCACCGAGATCATCGCCTCGCCGGAGATCTTCATCGCCGCCGCGGCGGAGCGCACCCGGCACATCAAGCTCGGCACCGGCGTCACCTCGATCGCCTACCACAACCCGCTGTGGGTGGCCGAGCGCATGGTGCTGCTCGACCACCTCACGCGGGGCCGGGCGATGCTCGGCTGCGGCCCCGGCTCGCTGCCCACCGACTCGATGATGCTGGGGCTCAACCCCACCGATACCCGCGAACTGCTCGAGGTGGACCTCGACATCATCATGCGGCTGCTGCGCGGGGAGACGGTCACGCAGAAGACCCGCACGCACGAGCTGGTCAACGCCCGCCTGCACCTGCGGCCCTACACCCAGCCCCGCTTCGAGGTGGCCGTCGCCGCTGTCGCCTCCCCCACCGGGCCGCGGATGGCCGGGCGGCACGGCATCGGGCTGCTGTCGATCGGCGCCACCCTCACCAAGGAGGGCTTCGACGCCCTCGCCCACCACTGGAACGTCGTCCAGGAGCGGGCCGAGCACTTCGGCCAGACGGTCTCGCGGCGCGACTGGCGACTGGTCGGCCTCATGCACGTCGCCGAGACGAGGGAGCAGGCCTACGCCGACGTGCAGTACGGGATCGAGACCTGGTTCCGCTACTTCCAGAAGACGGCGGCCTTCCCCCAGATGGCGGTCGAGGGTGGCGACGCCAAGGAGATGATCGACTTCATCAACGAGGCCGGTGTCGGGGCCATCGGCACGGTGGAGGACGCCCGCGCCCAGGTGCAGCGGCTGTGGGACCAGTCCGGCGGCTTCGGCTGCATGCTGCTGCTCGGCCACGAGTGGGCCAACCCCCAGGCCACCCGGCGCTCCTGGGAGCTCATCGCCCAGCACGTCATGCCGCACTTCCAGGGCGGCGAGGTCTCCCACGCCCGGCAGACGCTCGACGCCAAGGAGCACGCGATGGGCAAGCGGGAGGACTACGCCGCCCAGCAGATGCAGGCCGTCGCCACGATGACCGAGCGGTACGAGAAGGAGAAGGCCGGCGGCTGACCTCCGCGCCCGGCTGCCGCCCGGAGACCGGGGCGGCAGCCGGACCGGCCACGATGGCCCCGTGACCGAGACCCCGGACGACGTGCAGGCCGTGCTCGCGGCGGAGGACCGCCGGTACCGGGCGATGGTCGACGGCGACCTGGACGCGCTCGGTGAGCTGTTCGCCGACGGGCTCTGCTACACGCACTCGAGCGGCAGCCGGGACACCAAGGAGGAGTACCTCGCCAAGCTGCGGTCGGGGTACTACGTGTACCGCCGGGCCGAGCACCCGGTCGACCGGGTCGAGGTCACCGGCGACACCGCGATCGTCGTCGGCCGGATGACCGCGGTGGTCGACGTCGCCGGCGTCCCGAAGACGCTGGACAACCTGGCCCTCGCCGTCTGGACGCGCAGCGGGGGGTCGTGGCGGCTGCTGGCGTACGCGCCGACGGCGCGGGCCGCCTGATCCGTGGCACGCGTCCGCCGTGACGGACGCGACAAGTCCTGCAGTGTCCGCAAACTTGCAGACGGTGCAACGATGGCTGGGTGACCACCGGACTCCGCGAGCGCAAGAAGGCCGCCACCCGGTCCGCGCTCCACGAGGCCGCGCTGCGGCTCGTGGCCGAGCGCGGCCTGGACGGCGTCTCGGTCGACGACATCGCGGCCCGCGCCGACGTCTCCCCGCGCACCTTCTTCAACTACTTCGCCACCAAGGACGACGCGGTCCTGGGCCTGGACCCGGCCGCGCTGCGGCGGACGGCGCAGGCGCTCGCCGAGCGGCCCGCGGACGAGTCGGCCGTCGCGGCGCTGCGCGCCGTGCAGCGCGAGCAGGCCGAGGAGATGGCGCGCGAGCCCGAGCTGTGGCCGCTGCGGCTGCAGGTCATCGAGGCCAACCCCGGTCTCGTCGGCCGGCTGGTCACCCACTTCGGTGAGGCCGACCGCGCCCTGGCCACCGCCGTCGCCGAGCGCACCGGCACCGACGTGGACACCGACACCCTGCCCACGCTGCTGGCGCTGACCAGCGGCGCGGTGCTGCGCACCGCTCTGCACCGCTGGCTCACCGGCGGCTTCACCGACTCCCTGCCCCGCCTCGTCGACGAGGCGTGGGACGTACTCGCCCGCGGCCTGGCCGCCCTCCCCCACTGATCCGAGGAGCCCCGTGCACGCCCCCACCCCGACCGCGACGGACGACGCACCGCTGTTCGTCCTCACCCGGCGCCGGATCAACCTCGTCTTCTCGGCGCTGATCGCCGGGATGCTGGTCTCCAGCCTCGACCAGACCATCGTCTCGACGGCGATGCCGACCATCGTCGGCGATCTCGGCGGCGTCTCGCACATGGCCTGGGTGACGACGGCCTACCTGCTGGCCAGCACGCTGGTCATGCCGATCTACGGCAAGTTCGGCGACCTGTGGGGACGCCGCACCCTGTTCCTGCTCGCGATCGCGCTGTTCACCGCCGCCAGCGTCGGCGCGGCCCTGTCCACCGACTTCACCTGGTTCGTGATCTGGCGCGGCGTGCAGGGCCTGGGCGGCGGCGGGCTGATGATCCTGTCGCAGGCGATCATCGCCGACGTCGTCCCGGCCCGGGAGCGCGGCAAGTACCTCGGTCCGCTCGGCGCCATCTTCGGCCTGGCCGCCGTCGCCGGCCCGCTGGTCGGCGGCTACCTGACCGACCACGCGAGCCTTGGCTGGCAGTGGTGCTTCTGGATCAACGTCCCGGTCGGCGTCGCCGCGCTGGTCATCGGCTGGTTCGCCCTGACGCTGCCGCGCAAGCGCACCACCGAGCCGGTCGACTACGCCGGCATCGTCACCCTGTCGGCCGCCACCACCTCGCTGGTCTTCTTCACCGACTTCGGCGGCGACCGCGGCTGGACCGACGGCTGGACCCTCGCCCTGATGGCCGCCTTCGCCGTCTCGGTGCTGGCCTTCGTGCTGGTCGAGCAGCGCGCCGTGCAGCCGATCATCCCGCTGTCCCTGTTCGGCAACCCGACCTTCGTCGTGGCCACGGCGCTCGGCGCCGCGATCGGCCTGGGCATGTTCTCGGCCATCGCCTTCATGCCCACGTTCCTGCAGATGGCCTCGGGCACCTCGGCGGCCAGCTCGGGCCTGCTGATGCTGCCGATGATGGCCGGCCTGTTCATCACGGCCATCGGCTCGGGCATCGCGACCACGAGGACCGGCCGGTACAAGGCCTTCCCCATCGCCGGCGTGCTGGTCATCGCCGCGGCCATGCTCTGGATGACCACGCTGTCCGGCGACACCTCGCTGGTCACCATCTGCACGATGCTGTTCGTCATGGGCCTGGGCCTGGGCCTGGTCATGCAGGTCGTCGTCCTCGTGGCGCAGAACGCGGTCTCCCCGCGCGACCTGGGCACGGCCACCTCGACCAACAACTACTTCCGCGAGGTCGGCGCCACCCTGGGCGTCGCGGTCTTCGGCACGGTCTTCACCAACCGGCTGGCCGAGAACCTCACCGGCGCCCTGCAGGACAACGCCCAGCAGGCGGTCGCGGCCGGCATCACCTCGCCGGACAGCCTGGTGCCGCAGGCGGTCGCGGCGGCCGGCGAGCCGCTGCGGACGGCGATCGTCGACGCCTACGCCGGCGCCCTGGCCCCGGTGTTCGGTTACCTGCTGCCGGCCTTCGCCGTCGCGCTGCTGCTGGCGCTGTTCCTCAGGGAGATCCCGCTGTCCGACGTCGCCGGCCTGGTCGCCCGCGGCGAGGCGGTCGCCGGGGACGACGTCGACCGCAGGGACGACGACGCGCGCGAGGCCACCCCGGCGCGCTGACCCTGCCGCCCAATGGCAAGCCCCTGGCCGGGCGGAACCGGCGCCACCCACGCTCCCCGGGACGTCGTCCGCCCGGCCCGGGAGCAGCCATGAGCTTCGAGTACCTGACCGATCCGGAGCAGGGGCCGCGGTGGCGCGGCCTGCTGCCCGGCGCACCCGAGCCCTTCTTCCTGCAGCGCGGCGAGGGCGAGCACGCCCGGCTCTTCGGCGACCTGTTCACCGTGCTGCTCAGCGGCGACGAGACCGAGGGCCAGTTCGGCGTGATGACCGCCGACTGCCCGGCCGGGGACGTCATCCCGACCCACGCGCACGACGCCACGCACGAGGTGTTCTACGTCGTGGACGGCGCGGTGCGCGTGTTCGTGCAGGACCGGCGGGGCGAGAAGACGTCCCGGCTCCTGGGCCCGGGCGACTTCGGCTTCGTGCCGGCCGGGCTGGCGCACGCCTACCGCGTCGAGCGGCCCAGCCGGATGCTCGGCGTCGTCACCGGCGGGTTCGAGCGGTTCTTCCAGCACATGGGGGCGCCGACCGACGTGCCGGGCGAGCAGCCGCCGTTCGTCCCCGACCCACCCCGCATGCAGGCCGCCGCGCAGGCGCACCGGATGCAGTTCCTGCGCGACGTCGACTGGCCCGACGCCTGACCCCAGGAGGACGACGCGTGCCCGACCGCCCGCTGCTCCCGCCCGCACACACCGCTCCGCTGCCGCCGGCGCGGGAGGCCGGCGCGGGCGTCTCGGTGCTCGCGGGCGTCCCGTACGCGGCACTGCCCGGCGCCCGCCCGCTCGAGCTGGACCTGTACCTGCCCGCCCAGCGACCGGCCCCGCTCGTCGTCTTCGTGCACGGCGGCGGCTGGCGGCTGGGCAGCCGGCACTCCGCCGGCCCGGCCTATCCCGCGACGACGGCGTTCGAGGCGGTCGCCCGGGCCGGGATCGCGGTCGCCTCGGTCGACCACCGGCTCTCCGGCGAGGCGCTGTGGCCGGCCCAGCTGCACGACGTCAAGGCGGCGGTCCGCTGGCTGCGCGCCCGGGCCGGCGAGCTGGGCGTCGACCCGGGGCGGGTGCACGCATGGGGCGAGTCGGCCGGTGGCCACCTCGCCGCGCTGCTGGGCCTGACCGCGGGCGACCCGGAGCTGGAGGGGGACGTCGGGGTGACCGGCCCCTCGAGCGCGGTGGCCGCGGTCGCCGCCTGGTACCCGCCCACCGACCTGCCCGCGCTGCCCGGGGACCTCGGCACCGACCCGGCGGCCGCCGACTCGCGGGAGGCACAGCTGCTCGGCGCGCCCGTCGCCGCCGTGCCCGACCGCGCGGCGCAGGCCAGCCCGGTCGCGCACGTCTCCCCCGGCGCGCCGCCGTTCCTGCTGCTGCACGGGCGGGCCGACCGGCTCATCCCCTGCGTGCAGAGCGAGCGGCTGCGCGACGCGCTGCAGGACGCCGGTGTGCCGGTCGGGCTCACGACCTACGACGGCGCCGACCACATGTGGCTGGGCAGCCCGGAGGCGGCGGAGGACGCGCTGGCCCGGACGATCGCCTTCCTCTCAGCCCGCTGACGGGCGCGGCCGCCGCGCGGCCGGAGCACCCAGCCCGCGCGACACCGCACGGGCCGCGGCCCGCACCGCCGGCTCGATCGTCCGCGGGCCGGCGCCACCGGCCGGGACCACGATCGACAGCGCCGCCGCCACGCGTCCCGCGGCGTCCCACACCGGCGCGGCCACCGACACCACCGGCGCGGGCCGGCGCCGGTTGATGATCCCGATCCCGCTGCGGCGGATCTCGGCGAGCTCCCGGCGCAGCGCGGCCGGCTGCGGCGGCGGGTCGTCGGACCGGCCGCCGACCTCACCGCGCAGCACCCGCTCCTGCAGCTCGGCCGGCGCGTGGGCCAGCAGCAGCCGGCCGACCCCGGTCATGTGCAGCGGCAGCCGGTCGCCGACGCGGTACTGCACCGGGACGGCGGCCCGCGAGGACCGCCGCTCCACCAGCAGGGCGGCGTCCCCGTCGAGGACGGCGAGCAGCACGTGCTGGCGGGTCGCCTCGTACAGGTCGTCCATGAACGGCATCGCGACCTCGCGCAGGCCCAGTGCGCGCGGCGCGAGCGACCCGACCTCCCACAGCCGCAGGCCGACCACGTAACCGCCCTCCGCGGCCCGCTCCAGCGCGCCCCAGGCGACCAGCCGCTCGGCCAGCCGGCGGGTGGTGCTCAGCGGCGTCCCGGCCCGCCGCGCCAGGTCCGACAGCGTCAGCCGGCGGTGGCCGTCGTCGAAGGCGGCCAGCAGGGCCAGCGCCCGGTCGACGACGGGATCGCCCTGCGGCGGCCGCTTCCCGCGCGCGGCCGGTGCGGGTCCCGGGTCCTCGTCCACGCGGGGATCCTGGCACCTCGGTCTGCCATTGGTTGGCAACCCCGTCGGATCGGGTGACCCGGCTCACCCACTCTTGGCGCAGCGGCCGCCCGCCCCCTTCCCCCGACTCCCCGGAGACCCGCGTGGACACCCTCGCCTCGCGCACCCCGTCCCGATCCGCGCTCCTCGTGCCCGTGCTCTGCTGGCTGGCCCTGACCGCCGACGGGTACGACCTGTTCGCCTACGGCGCCACCGTGCCGGGGCTCCTGGCCGCACCCGACTGGGGCGCCACGCCCGCGTCGGTGGGCGCGGTGGCCAGCCTCGGCCTGGTCGGCATGCTCTGCGGCTCGCTGGTCGCCGGGACGCTGACCGACCTGCTCGGCCGCCGCCGGCTCTTCGCCGTCTCGGTCGCGCTGTTCTCCCTCGCGATGCTCGGCTGCGGGCTGGCGCCCTCCTTCGGCGTCTTCGCCGCGTTCCGCTTCCTCGCCGGCCTCGGCATCGGCGGCCTGCTGCCCACGGCGATCGCGCTGACGAGCGAGTTCGCGGCGCCGCAGCACCGCTCGCGCATCCTCGGCGCGGTGCTCACCGGCCCGCCGGTCGGCGGCCTGCTCGCCTCGGCGGCGTCGGTCGCGCTGCTGGCCGAGCACGGCTTCCAGCTGGTCTACGGCCTGGGCGTCGTCCCGCTGCTGCTCGTGCCGGTCGCGCTGCGCCTGCTGCCCGAGTCGCCGGCGTACCTGCGCGCCCGGGGCCGCACCGCCGAGGCCGACCGGATCGCCGCGGCCTTCGGGCTGCCCGCCCCCGCTGCCGCCGTGCCCGCGCCGGCCGGCCGCCGCTCGCCGGTGCGGACGCTGTTCGCCGACGGCATGGGCCCGGCCACCATCGGCATCTGGATCGTGACCATCTGCAGCCTGCTGACCCTGTTCGGGCTGAGCACCTGGCTGCCGCAGATCATGCGCACCGCCGGCTACGGCCTGAGCTCGTCGGTGGCCTTCCTGCTGGTCTACAGCGCCGGCGGCATCGTCGGCACGCTGGTCGCCGCGCACCTCGCCCAGCGCCTGGGCGCCAAGGCGATGGTGCTGACCGGCTTCGCCGCGGCCACGATCGCCCTCGCGCTCCTGGCCGCGCAGCCGCCCACGGGCGTGGTGCTCGTCCTGGTCGCCGTCGCGGGCTTCGGCGGGCTGGGCACCCAGAACCTGCTCAACGACCACGTCGCCGGCTTCTATCCGGCGGGCGCCCGCGCCACCGGGCTGGGCTGGGCGCTCGGCGTGGGCCGGGTGGGCGCCATCGTCGGGCCGACCTACGGCGCCCTGTTCGTCGGCGGTGGCAGCGCGGTGGTCGCCAGCGCGGTCGCCTTCGCCGTCCCGGCGTTGCTCGGCGCGCTGGTCATGAGCCGCCTGCCGCGCTCGCGGCCCGACGTCCCCGTCGTCGCCGCGCCCCGTTCCGCCGCCACCACCGGGGGTGCCGCATGAGCACCCACGTCCCCGTCCTCGTGGTCGGCGGCGGCCCGGCCGGCCTCGCCGCCGCACTGGAGCTGGACGCCCACGGCGTCGCCAGCCTGGTGGTCGAGCCCCGCGTCACCGTGGACCCACTGCGCCCCCGGGCCAAGACCACCAACGCCCGCACGATGACCCACCTGCGCCGCTGGGGGGTCGCCGACCGGCTCCGCGCGGCGGCACCCCTGCCGGTCGAGGAGGCGCAGGACGTCGTCTTCTGCTCCACGCTGCTGGGCTACGAGGTGCGCCGCTTCGAGCACGCCTTCCAGCTGTACGCCACCCGCCGGGAGGAGTTCCCGGAGGCCGGCCAGCAGGTGCCGCAGCCGGTCATCGAGGAGGTGCTGCGCGCGGCGGTGCAGGCCTCCGCGCACGCCCGGCTGCTGACCGGCGCCCGCGTCACCGGCCTGCGGCAGGACGACGACGGCGTGGACGTGACCGTCCAGGACGCCGACGGCGGCACCTCGCTCGTGCGCGCCGACCTGGTGCTGGGCGCCGACGGCGGCGGCAGCGTCGTCCGGACGGCGGTGGGCGCCCGCTACGAGGGGGGCTCCGGCGAGAAGCCGAACCTGAGCATCCTGTTCCGCGCCCCCGGCCTGGCCGAGCGGGTGCCGTTCGCGGGCGCCGTCCACTCCTGGGTGATGGCGCCGGGCGCGGCCGGCATCGTCGGGCGGCTGGACCTGGGCGACACGTGGTGGGCGATCGTGCAGGGGGTGGATGTGCGCGCCGACGACGTCGACCCGGTCGCGCTCGTGCACGCGCTGGTCGGCGAGCCGGTCGACGTGGAGGTGGTCGCCACCGACCCGTGGGTGGCGCGGATGCTGCTCGCCGACTCCTACGGCACCGGCCGGGTGCTGCTGGTCGGGGACGCCGCCCACCTCAACCCGCCGTGGGGCGGGCACGGCTTCAACACCTGCGTCGGTGACGCGGTCAACGCCGGGTGGAAGGCCGCCGCGGTCCTGCAGGGCTGGGGCGGGCCGGGCCTGCCGGCCAGCTACGAGGCCGAGCGCCGTCCGGTCGCCGCCCGCACCATCGCCGACGCCGGCGCGAACGACCGGGCCCTCGCGCACCACTTCGCCGACCCGCGGCTGGGCGAGGAGGGCCCGGAGGCCGACCTCCTCCGCAAGGAGGTGGCCTGCGCCCTCGACGTCAAGGAGAGCGAGTTCCACTCGCTGGGCCTGGTGCTGGGCTACCAGTACGCCGCCTCGCCGCTGACCAGCGACGACGGCAGCGACCTGCCGGCCGACGACCCGATCCGCTACACCCCGTCGGCGCACCCCGGCTGCCTGCTGCCGCACCGCTGGCTGACGGGCGGGCGCTCGGCCTACGACCTGCTGGGCCGCGGGTTCACGCTGCTCGCCCTGGCCGACGGCGATCCCGGGCCGGTCCGCGAGGCGGCGGCGCGCCGCGGGATCCCGCTGACCGTCGTCCGGCTGGGGGACGGCGACGTGGCGGCCGGCGGCACCCCGCTGCGCGAGACCTGGGGCGCGCCGTTCCTGCTGGTCCGCCCCGACCAGCACGTGGCCTGGCGCGGGGCCGACCCCGCGGCCGCGGCCGGGGCCCTGGAGCGGGCCTGCGGCTGGGGCCGCACCGACGACGAGGGACGACGGGCATGAGCGGCGTCCTCCTCGACTGCGACACCCCGGAGCCGTGCCCCGTGCGCACCGTGCCGCGCACCCCGCACGGCTGACCCCGCCCGTCGTCGGAACCGCTGTGCGGTCCCGGTGGTCTCGGCGGGTGCTGAGACCACCGGGACCGCACACCCGCGTCGGATCCGCGGGCAGTCAGGGACCCGTGCCGCCGAGCAGGTCGGCCGCCGGACCTCCGTCGTCCGGGAGCTCGCCGGTCCGCACGAGGCCGGCCGCGACGTCCTTCACCCTGGTGTCGGCGTACCTCGCCACCCGGGCCAGGGCCTGCTGCGCCTGCTCGGCGGTGAGCCCGTGGCGCTCCATGAGCATGCCCGTGGCCCGCTCGACGACCGCTCGTGACTCCACCCTGCGCTCGAGGTGCTCGGCCAGGTCGCGGGCCTCCTCGTAGGCGTACATGTTCGCGGCGACCACGGCGGCGTGGCCGGCGAACCGGATGGCCGCCGAGCGGCTGTCCTCGTCGAAGGCGTGCGGCTTGCGGGCGTAGACGTTCACCGCTCCTGCGATGCCCTCGGTGATCGGCAGCGGGACCGACAGCGAACTGAGGGCGCCCTGCTCGACGGCGTGCGCGGTGTAGTCCCGCCACCGCGTGTCCGCCCGCGCGTCGGCGATCTCGACCACCTCGCCGGTGCCGGCAGCGTGCAGGCAGGGTCCGTAGCCGCGGCCGTACTGGCTCTCGTCGCAGGCGCGCGCCAGCTCGCCGGTGAACACCGCCGTGCTCGGCCTGTCGTTGATCAGCAGGGACACCGACGCCTCCGGGTCGCCGGGCAGCACCTCCTTGGCCAGGTCGGCCACCGTCTGCAGCAGCGACCTCATGCCCTGCTCGCGGAAGGTGAGGCGGCTCAACCGCTCCAGCGCCTCGGCCGGGTCGAGGGGGTCCGGCAGCTCGTTCCTCGACATGGCGGCGACCTCCGGTCGTCCACCGGGAGCGGCCGGACGACCTCAGCTCCAGGACCCCGCGGGCCGGGGCCGCTGCTCGGGTACGCCGCGGGAGTGACGCACGAGGAGCGCGGGACCAGCCCCGCCGCTCGGGTCCACGCTACCGCTGCCGGGGCGTCGCGGCTCAGCGCCAGCGGTACTCCAGCTCGGGGCGGCCAGCACCGCCGTAGCGCGGCGCCCGGTCGACCAGCCCGGTGTCGGCGAGGTACTCCAGGTAGCGGCGGGCGGTGATCCGCGAGGCCCCGATCAGCTCGGCGGTCTGCGCGGCCGACAGCCCCTCATGGGCGGCGCGCACCGCGGCCACGACCGCATCGAGGGTCTCCCGGCCCATCCCCTTGGGCAGCGGCGCCGGCCGGCTGGGACGCACCCCGCCGAGCACGCGGTCGACGTCGTCCTGCCCGGCGGCGTCCCCGCCGGCGTGCAGCCGCGCGTGGTACTCGGCGTACGCGACCAGCCGGTCGCGCAGCGCCGGGTAGGTGAACGGCTTGAGCAGGTAGCCGACGACGCCGTGGGCGGCCGCGGCGCGCACCGTGGCCAGCTCCCGCGCCGAGGTGACGGCGAGGACGTCCACCTGGGCGCGGGTGCCACGGATCCGCCGGCACAGGTCGATGCCGTGGCCGTCGGGCAGGTTCATGTCCAGCAGCACCAGGTCGACCGGCCGGCGCGCCAGCGCGTCCAGGGCCGCGGCCCCGGTGCCGGCGACCGCCGCGGTGGTGAAGCCCGGCGTCCGGTCGACGTAGGCGCGGTGCGCCTCGGCCGCGACCGGCTCGTCCTCGACGACCAGCACGCGGATCACCGGGACACCGCCGGGACGCCGACGGGCAGGGTGACGGTGAACAGCGCCCCTGGCCCGGGTCGCACGGTGAGCGTGCCGCCGTGCCGGGCGACGGCCTGGGCGGCCAGCGCGAGCCCCAGCCCGCGACCGAGCCCGGTGGGCGCGGCGGTCGTCTCCTTGGTGCTCCAGCCACGCTCGAACACTCGCGGCAGGTCCTCCTCGCGGACGCCGGGGCCGGTGTCCTCGACCCGGATCTCCAGCCGCCCGCCGTCGACCTCGGCGGCGAACTGCACCTCCCGCGGCGGGTCGCCGGCCAGCGCGGCGTCGATGGCGTTGTCCAGCAGGTTGCCGACGATCGTGACCAGGTCGCCGCCGGGGATGCGGGTCTCCCCCACCGCCGTCGCCGGGTCGACCTCCAGCAGCACGCCGCGCTCGTGCGCGGTGGCGGCCTTGCCCAGCAGCAGCGCCGCCAGCACCGGGTCGCCGACGGCGTCGACCAGCCGGTCGGTGAGCTGCTGCGCCGAGGCCAGCTGGGCGGTCGCGAAGTCGATCGCCTCCTGGGTGCGGCCGAGCTCGACCAGCGACACGGTGGTGTGCAGCCGGTTGGCGGCCTCGTGCGCCTGGGCGCGCAGCGACTCGGCGAAGGCCCGCACGCTGTCGAGCTCGCCGGTCAGCGCCTGCAGCTCGGTGTGGTCGCGCAGGGTGACCACGGTGCCGGCCGAGCGGCCCCCCGGCCGCGGCGGGGCCTGGTTGACCACGAGCACCCGGGTGCCGGTCACGTGCACCTCGTCGACGGCGGTGCGCTGCTGCCCCAGCGCCGCGGTCAGCTCCGGGGGCAGCCCGAGCTCGCCGACGTGCCGGCCGGTGGGGTCGTCGGTCAACCCCAGCAGCCGCCGCGCCTCGTCGTTGACCAGCTGTACCCGCTGCTCGTCGTCCACCAGGAGCAGGCCCTCGCGGACGGCGTGCAGCACGGCGTGGTGGTAGTCGACCATCCGCGCCAGCTGCGCCGGGGACAGCCCGTGGGTCTGCCGCCGCAGCCGCCGGGACAGCGCCGCGCTGCCCAGGGCGCCGACGGCCAGCGTCGCCGCCGCCGTCCCGAGGATGCCGGGAACGGCGGCGGCGAGGTCCTCGCCGATCGCCTGGACGGTGACTCCGGCCGACACCACGGCCACCACGTCACCTCCGTCGTCCACCACCGGGCCGGTGGCGCGCACCGAGGGGCCCAGCGTGCCGGTGTAGGTCTCGGTGAAGGTCTCCCCGGCCAGCGCGCGGTCGATCGTGCCGATGAACGGCTTGCCGATCTGCGCGGGGTCGGGGTGGGTGAACCGGGTGCGGTCGGGCGCCAGGACGGTGATGAACGACGTCCCGGTGTCGTGCCGGACCTCCTCGACGTAGGGCTGCAGCACCGCCGTCGGGTCCGGACCGGTCACCGCGTCGATCACCAGAGGTGAGTCGGCGAGACCGGCGACGATCGCCGTGGTCTCCTCCGCGGCCGCCTGGCGCACCGCCTGGCGGGCCTCGAGGTAGGCGACGGCGGTCATGGCGAGGACCACCACGGTGACGACCAGCGCCTGCAGCAGGAGCAGCCGCCGGGCGAGGCTCGCGTCGCCGCGGCGGCGGTGCGAGAGGAACGCGGGCACGTGCACGACCGAAGTGTCCCGCCAGCACGGGCCGGCGCCGTGTCCGGTGCACGCAATGAACGAATGGGTGACCGCGATCACTGGCCAGAGGAATGTGACTGTCACCGCATCTGCGGGCAGAACCACCTCATGCCGGAGGCGCCCCGCCGCCGGCCGACTCCCAGGAGCAGTCATGGCCTCAGACACCGCGGCCGGACAACCGGCGGCCACCAAGAAACGGGACCGCACCCACTGGCTGTACCTCGCCGTCATCGGCGCGGTCATCGCCGGCATCGCGGTGGGCTTCGCCTTCCCGGAGTTCGCCACCTCCCTGAAGTGGCTGGGCACGGCGTTCGTCGGCCTGATCAAGATGCTCATCGGGCCGGTCATCTTCTGCACGATCGTGCTGGGCATCGGCGCCATCCGGCAGGCGGCCAAGGTCGGCCGGATCGGCGGGCTCGCGCTCGGCTACTTCCTGCTGATGTCGACCGTCGCCCTGACGATCGGCCTGATCGTGGGCAACCTCCTGCACCCCGGTGCGGGGCTGCAGCTCTCCGACGAGCTGCGCGGGGAGGGCGCGCAGCTGGCGTCGACCGCCGAGGGCGGTGGCGGGACGACGGAGTTCCTGCTCGGCCTGATCCCGACCACGCTGCTGTCGTCGCTGACCGAGGGCTCGGTGCTGCAGGCCCTGCTGGTGGCGCTGCTGGTCGGCTTCGCCATCCAGTCACTGGGCCGCTCCGGCCAGCCGATCCTGCGCGCCGTCGGGTACCTGCAGAAGCTGGTGTTCCGGATCCTCGCGATGGTCATGTGGCTGGCGCCGATCGGCGCGTTCGGTGCCATCGCCGCCGTCGTCGGCGAGACGGGCATGGACGCCCTGAAGAGCCTCGCGGTCATCATGCTGGGCTTCTACGCCACGTGCGGGGTGTTCGTGGTGGTCATCCTCGGCCTGCTGCTGCGGGTGGTCGCCAAGGTCAACATCTTCTCGCTGCTGAAGTACCTGGGTCGCGAGTTCCTGCTGATCGTCTCCACGTCGTCGTCGGAGACCGCGCTGCCGCGGCTGATCGCCAAGATGGAGCACGCCGGCGTGAGTCAGCCGGTCGTGGGGATCGTCGTCCCGACGGGGTACTCCTTCAACCTCGACGGCACGGCGATCTACCTGACGATGGCCTCGCTGTTCATCGCCGAGGCGCTGGGCGACCCGCTGTCGGTCGGGGAGCAGATCGGGCTGCTGGCCTTCATGATCATCGCCTCGAAGGGCGCCGCGGGTGTGACCGGCGCGGGCCTGGCCACGCTGGCCGGGGGGCTCTCGGCGCACCGTCCGGAGCTCCTGGACGGCGTCGGGCTCATCGTCGGCATCGACCGGTTCATGTCCGAGGCCCGAGCGGTGACCAACTTCGCGGGCAACGCGGTCGCCACCGTCCTCATCGGCACCTGGGTCAAGGAGGTCGACCGCGAGCAGATGTCCGCGGTGCTGTCGGGCCGCGCCCCGTTCGACGAGATCACCATGCTCGACGACGACGGCCACGGTGGTGGCTCCAGCGACGACAACATCCCGGCCGACGCCACCAACGCCGGTCCCGGTCAGCGCGACGCCGGCGACGAGCAGGCCAAGCTGGCGGCGTCCTCGGTGCGCTGACGCAGCACCCGGCACCCTGGGGGGTGCCCGGCCCATCGCGGGCCGGGCACCCCCTTCTCGTCGAACCGGCCGGTCCGTGTCGGGAGTCGCGGGCACGGGCGACCGGGAGGTCACGGGCCGTACGGACCTCCCGCTGCCGCGACGAGCACCCGGGCGGCGCGCGCCGGCCCATCGATCAGCGCGTTGACCGCCGTCCCGGGCGGGTGTACCACGACCCCGTCCCTCGCCGGCCCGGTGGCGGGACGCACGTCCGGGAGACGGGGGCAGGCGCCTGCGGGAGGCCGCCATGCGGGTCCCGACACGGTCACGGGCGGCCGTTGCTCCCCATGCCCCGGACCAGGACGACGGCACGGCGCGGCTGGCGACCGCGCACGCGCGCAAGGCCGGCTGGTCCGGGGTCGTCTTCACGCTGTTGCTCGTCACCGCGGTGTTGCTGCTCGGCCGGGTCCCCGGCCTCGCCGCCTCCGACGCGGAGTTCACGGACTTCTACGCCGGTGGCGGCGACGAGATGGTGGCGGTCGGGCTCTACCTCGTGCCGTTCGCCGGCATCGCGGCCCTCTGGCACATGATCGCCACGCGCACCCTCTTGCAGGTGCGGCGTCCGGGGTCGTGGACGGATGTGACCCACTGGCTGCACCTGGCCGCCTGCGTGCTGTTCGTCGCCCTGCTGTTCGCCGGAGCCGCCGCGTCCGGCGCGGCGGCACTGGTGGTCCAGGTCTCCGACGCCCCACCCCTGACCCCTGAGGTCACCCGCGGGCTGACGGCGACGGGCTACACGCTGGTGTTCGTGTACGCCGTGCGGGCGGCCGGGATGTACATGCTCACGACGACCGGTCTCGCGCGGGCCGCCGGCGTGGTGCGACGGCCGGTCGCCCTGATCAGTTACGCGCTCGCCGCCGTCCTCCTGGCGAGCACCACCTTCCACCCCGCCATCCTGCTGGTGTTCCCGGCCTGGGTGCTGCTGATGAGCATCCTGCTGCTGGCGCGCCGGCCGACAGGAGCTCCGTCATGACCGCGACCGCCGCCCTCGACGAGATCCCCGGCCCCCGCGGGGTGCCGGTACTGGGCAACGTCCTCGACATCGACACCGCCAGCCCCTTCGAGAGCCTCATGCGGATGGCGGAGGAGTACGGGCCGCTCTACCGGCTGAGCGTCCCGGGGGGCACCCGGTTGATCGTCTCCGGACCGGACCTGGTGGCGGAGGTCTGCGACGACGCGCGCTTCGACAAGCTGGTGGGCGGAGGGCTGGCCAACCTCAAGAAGGACGCCCTCGACAACGGGTTGTTCACATCCGACACCGACGATCCGCTGTGGCACCGGGCGCACGAGATCCTCATGAGCCCGTTCAGCCTGCAGGCGATGCGCGACTACCTGCCGGAGATGCTCGACATCGCCGAGCAGCTCGTGGAGAAGTGGTCGCGGCTCAACCCCGGCGAGGAGGTCGACGTCCCGGCCGACATGACCCGGCTGACCCTCGACACCATCGCGCTGTGCGGCTTCGGCTATCGGTTCAACTCCTTCTACCGGGAGACCCCCCACCCGTTCGTGGACGCGATGATGCGCACGCTGTCCGAGTCCCAGGCCCGCGCACGGCAGCTGCCGATCCAGACCCGGCTGAAGGTCCGTGCCCAGCGGCAGCTGGAGGAGGACCAGGCGTTCATGAACGACCTGGTCGACCGGCTCATCGCCGAGCGACGGGCGCAGGGGGACGCCGCGGACACCACCGACCTGCTCGGCCGGATGCTGACCGGGGGCGACCGGAACGGCGAACGGCTGCCCGACCGCAACATCCGCGCGCAGTGCATCACCTTCCTCATCGCCGGGCACGAGACGACCTCGGGTCTGCTGTCCTTCGCGCTCCACTACCTGGTGGCGAACCCGCGCTTCATGCAGCGGGCCCGCGCCGAGGTCGACGAGGTGCTGGGCCGCACCGCCCAGCCGACGTTCGAGCAGGTGCAGCGGCTGCGCTACGTCCGGCAGGTGCTCGACGAGTCGCTGCGGCTCTGGCCGACCGCACCCGGCTTCACCCGGGCGCCGTTCGGGGACACCGTGATCGGCGGCCGCTACGCGATCCCCGCGCACACGCCGATCACCGTGCTCCTGCCGGCGCTGCACCGCAGCACCTCGGTGTGGGGACCCGACGCCGCGCAGTTCGACCCCGGCCACGTGGCGCCCGAGCGACTGGCCGCGCTCCCGCCGCACGCCTACAAGCCCTTCGGTACGGGGCAGCGGGCCTGCATCGGCCGCCAGTTCGCGCAGCAGGAGGCGGCCCTCGTGCTGGGCATGCTGCTGCAGCGGTTCGACCTCGTCGACGTCCGCGGCTACCGGCTGCGCACGAAGACCACCCTCACCATCAAGCCCGACGACTTCCACCTGCAGGTGCTGCCGCGGGAGGACGTCCCTCTCGGCATCCCGGTCCAGCGGACCGGGGAGACCCCCGTCGTCCGGACCGCCACCCCGCAGGCCGCACCCGTGCCCACGGTCGCGCGGCACGGCACGAGGCTGACGGTGCTGTTCGGCTCCAACCTGGGCACCGCCGAGGCGATCGCCACACGGCTGGCCCAGGAGGGGACCGAACGCGGCTTCGACGTGACGCTCGGCCCCCTCGACGACCACGTCGAGGACCTGCCCGCCGGCGGCGCCCTCCTCGTGGTCTGCTCCTCCTACAACGGGACGCCGCCGGACAACGCCGCCGCCTTCTGCCGCTGGATCACCTCGGCGCCGGCCGATGCGGCCGCGGGCGTGACGTACAGCGTCTTCGGCTGCGGCAACACCGAGTGGGCCAGCACCTACCAGGCCGTGCCGACCCTGCTGGACCGGGAGCTGGGAACGCACGGCGGGGAACGGGCCCACGCCCGCGGGGAGGGCGACGCGGCCGGCGACTTCGACGCGGCGTACCGCGACTGGCACGGCGACCTGTGGCAGACCCTCGCCACCGCACTGGACCTGCCGGCGGAGGTCGCGGCCACGGCCCCCGCCGGGCCGCGGTTGTCCATCACGCTGACCAACCGGCAGGTGACCAACCCGGTCATCGTGTCCTACCGGGCACGACCGGCCCGGGTCCGGGAGAACCGGGAGCTGCTCGGCGCGGGCGAGTACGGGACGCCCGGCCGGTCGACCCGGCACCTGGAGATCGCGCTCCCGGCCGACACGACCTACCGCGCCGGTGACCACCTCGGCGTGCTCCCCCGCAACAGCATCGAGCAGATCCGCCGCGTCATGACGCACTTCGGGCTGGACGCCGGGCAGTACATCACGATCATCCCGAGCAGCGGCGCCCACACCCACCTGCCGATCGACGAGCCGACACCGCTGCTGGGCGTGCTGGGGACCTGTGTCGAGCTCCAGGACGTCGCCACCCGCGACGACGTGGCCGTCCTCCTGCGGTACACCGACGACCCGGACCAGCGGTCCGCCCTCGAGGCGTTGGCCCGGGACGACGAGCAGTACCGCGAGCAGGTGCTCGGCCCCAACCGGTCGGTGCTCGACCTGCTCGAGCAGTTCCCCGCCTGCCGGCTGCCCTTCGAGGAGTTCCTCGACGCGCTGCCGCCGCTGCGGCCCCGGTTCTACTCGATCTCCTCCTCGCCGCTGGTCAGTCCGGACGTCTGCAGCATCACCGTGGGCGTGCTCCGCGGCCCGGCCCGCTCCGGAGCGGGCACGTTCAGCGGCGTGGCCTCCGGGCACCTCGCCGAGCTGTCCGAGGACGGGACGGCGTTCGTGTTCGTCCGCGAGCCGACCATCCCCTTCCGGCCACCGGAGGACCCGCACGTGCCGATGGTCATGGTCGGGGCAGGGACGGGCGTGGCGCCCTTCCGCGGCTTCCTGCAGGAGCGCGCGGCGCAGCGTGCCCAGGGCGTGCCCGTGGCTCGCTCCCTGCTGGTCTTCGGCTGCCGGGAACCACGGGCGGACCTCCTCTACACCGACGAGCTGCGCGGGTTCCAGGAGCAGGGACTGGTGCGCGTGGAGAACGCCTTCTCCCGCGAGGACGGCCGCCCCTGCCGCTACGTGCAGGACGCGATGCTGGACTGCGCCGAGGAGGTGTGGGACCTCCTGCAGCAGGGCGCCGTCGTCCTGGTGTGCGGCAACGCCACCACCATCGCCCCCGCCGTCCGCGCGTCGCTGGCACGGGTCTTCCGGGAGCGCACGTCGGCCGGCGAGGCGGACGCGCAGGCCTGGCTGACCGGGCTGCGCTCGAGCGACCGGTTGCTCGAGGACATCTGGGGCGGCTGACCGGCCGGCACCGCCGGAGGACGGGCGCTCAGTGGTGCCGCTGCGCGTGCGGGTCGTCGCGCGCGGCGGCGTCGGCCGCGTCCTGCCGCCGGCCGTGCCGCAGGTCGACGACGGCGAGCACGAGGGCCCCGGCGATCCCGACGAGGGCGACACCCAGCCCCACCGCCGCGGCCACCGGGTAGTCCTCGCCCGTCGCCCCGAGGACGACGTAGAACAGGCCCGGCAGCGCCGCCGTCCCGATGACCGCGCCGAAGCGCTGCGCGGTCTGCAGCCCGCCACCGGCCGCGCCGGCCATCCGCACCGGGACCTCGCGCAGGGTCATCGTGATGTTCGGCGAGATGACGAAGCCGCCGCCCAGGCCGCCGAACAGCAGCGCGGGCGCCACCGCCCACGGGACGGCGTCGGCGGGCACGAACAGCACGACGAGGGCGGTCGCCGTGAGCCCGGCCACCACCCCGACCAGGCCGATGACGGTGAGCAGCCGGCCGAAGCGCTCGACCAGCCGCCCGGCCACCACCGCGGCCGCCGCCGAGCCGAGCGCGAACGGGGTCACCGCCAGCCCGGACTGCAGCGGGGTGAGCCCCAGGCCGGTCTGGAAGAAGAGCGCGAAGACCAGCCAGATGCCGCTGAAGCCGACGAAGTAGACGGTGCCCAGCGCCGCCCCCAGGCCGTAGCCGGGGGTCTGCGTCACCAGCCGTGGGTCGAACACCGGCTCCCCGCCGCGGTGCACCACCCGCCGTTCCCAGGCGACGAAGCCGACCATCACCAGCACCCCGACCGGGAACAGCCACCACAGCCGGGAGAGCCCACCGGCCTCCGCCTGCACCAGCGGCAGCAGCAGGGCCAGCGCACCGGCGCCGAGCAGCAGCACCCCGCCCAGGTCGATCCGCCCGGACCGGCCGGTCCCGCCCGTCGGCAGCAGCCGCCAGGCCAGCACGAACGCGACCACGCCGATCGGCACGTTGACGTAGAAGATCCAGCGCCAGTCGGCCACCCGCAGCAGCAGCCCGCCGGCGATCGGTCCCACCGCGGTCGACACCCCGACGACGGCGCCGAACAGCCCGAACGCCCGGCCCCGCTCGCCGCCGCGGAACAGCTGCTGGATCAGCCCGGAGTTCTGCGGGGCCAGGACCCCGGCCGCCAGCCCCTGCGCCAAGCGGGCCGCGATGAGCAGCCCCACGCTGGGTGCCGCACCGGCCGCCGCGCTGCACAGCACGAAGCCGGCCAGCCCGACGAGGAACATCCGCCGCCGGCCGAGGGCGTCGCCCAGCCGCCCCGCCGGCACGAGCATCAGCGCGAAGGTCAGCGCGTAGCCGGAGACCACCCACTGCACCGCCGCCGGCGAGGCCCCCAGGTCGCGCTGCAGCGTGGGCAGCGCGACCGAGACGATGCTGACGTCGAGCAGGCTCATGAACCCGGCGACGAGGGTGACCGACAGCGCCCGCCAGCGGCGCGGGTCGGGCCGGTACTCCTCCTCCGCATCGCCGCCGGCGTCCCGCGCGGACCGGTCGAGGTCGGGCCGGGCCGACACGGGCGCCTCCGGGGGTCTCGTGTGGCGGCGCCCGGTGCGCGCCCGCCGTCCCCCCGATACTCCGCCGCTCCCGGCGGGGGCGCAGGACGGGGTCTCCGGCCCTGTCCGCCCCCTCGCGCGCGCTCCTGGCGTGGCCACTCCCGACGACCACGGAGGTGCACGATGCTGCGGCACCGGGCACGCGCTGAACCTGATGGCACAGGCGTACCCGCGGTCGACGTTCACCGGCTACGACCTGGCCGAGGACGCCACCGACCGGGCCCGGGCGGAGGCCGCCGCCTGGGGGCTGCCCAACGTCTCCTTCGAGGTGCACGACGTCGCCCGGCTGCCCAGCGACCCGCCGTCCACCGCGGTGTCCGCCTGCGACGCGATCCACGACCAGGCCGACCCGGCCGACGTCCTGTCACGGGTCCGCGCGGCGCTGGAGCCGAGCTGGGCACGGTAGGGGGCGAGCAGCTGGCCCGCCGGATGCTCGACGAGGCCGGCTTCGTCGACGTGTCCGTGCACGACGTGCCCGACGACCCGTTCGACTCGGCCTACGTGGCCCGCACCACGCACCGAGTCAGGTGGCGGCCGCCTCGGTCAGCGGGAGCCGCACCTGGAAGCGGGTGTCCCCCGGCTCCGAGCGCACCCGCAGGTCGCCGCCGTGCCGGGTGACGACGACGCGGTAGGACACGTCGAGGCCCAGGCCGGTGCCCTGGCCGACCGGCTTGGTGGTGAAGAACGGCTCGAACACCCGCTGCCGCAGCTCCTCGGGGATCCCCGGCCCGGTGTCGGCGACCTCCACCAGCGCGCAGTCGCCGTCCCGGGCGGTGCGCAGGGTGAGCGTCCCCTCCCCCGCCATCGCATCGAGGGCGTTGACGATCAGGTTGGTCCACACCTGGTTGAGCTCCCCCGGGTAGCCGGGCACCGGGGGCAGCGACCGGTCGTAGTCCTTGACCACGCCCACGCCCGGCGGGGTCTTGGCGCTGAGCATGACCAGCGTGGCGTCCAGCCCGGCGTGCAGGTCGGTGGGCTGGTACGGGGCCCGGTCCAGCTGCGAGTACTGGCGGGCGGCGTCCACCAGGCCGGAGATGCGGCCGGTGCTGTCGGCGATCTCGGCCAGCAGCGACTCGGTCTCCACCGCGTAGGCCAGCCAGCGCAGCGCGGACTCCAGGGCGGCCGGCTCCACGGCGTCGGCGACCCGCTGCAGGTCCGCCGGGCCCAGGCCCGCGCCGACGAAGACCCCGGCCAGCTCGTACGCGCCGCCGACGTCCCGCTCGTCGAGCCAGTCGCCGAGCTCGTCCTCCCGGTCGGAGCGCTCCAGCGCCGTGAGCTCCGGGGCGCTGCCCACGCGGGCGACCAGCTCCTCCTGCAGCCCGGTGAGCGCGCGCAGCACCGCGCCGTCGAGCCGGCCCTCCGACAGCAGGGCCAGCTTGTGGCGCATCCCGGCGAAGCGCTCCCGCAGCGCGGCGGCCGCCCGTGACGCGGCCGCGGCCGGGTTGTTCAGCTCGTGGGTGAGGCCGGCGGTCAGCTTGCCGAGGGCCAGCAGCCGCTCCCGCTGCCCGACCAGCTCGGCGGAGTTCCGCTGGCCGATGAACATGCCCTCCAGCAGGTGCACCGCCATGGGGTACCAGCGCCGGAACTGCGCGGCGAACTCGGCCGCGGGCAGCTCGAGGAAGCGGCAGTCGGCCACCGCCCGGACCGTCGCCGGATAGCGCTGGTCGACCCGCTCGCCGACGTAGAACTGCACCGCACCGGAGTAGACACCGCGGTGCGACGTCCGCACGATCTCGACCTCGCTGCCGCCCACCCGGCGGGACATGCTCAGCGTCCCCTCCAGCAGGACCGAGAAGCACCGGGCCGGCTCGCCCTCGACCGACACCTCTGCACCGGCCGGGAACGCGACGACGGCGCCGTGGTCGGCGACCCAGGCCAGCTGCTCGTCGTCCAGGTCGGCGAAGAGGAACAGCTCGCGCAGCTCGGCCGGGCCCAGGCGGGCCGCCGTCGTGGTCATCGGTCCTCCAGGTAGCGGTGCACCAGGGTGACCGCCATCGCGCCCTCGCCGACCGCCGAGGCGACGCGCTTGACCGAGTCGGCCCGCACGTCCCCGGCGACGAACACGCCGGGCAGGCTGGTCTCCAGCAGGTACGGGTCGCGGTCGAGGTCCCATCCGGCGGGACGGCGCCCCTCGCGCAGCAGCGCCGGGCCGGTGCGGATGAAGCCGCGCTCGTCGCGCGCCACCACGCCGTCCAGCCAGCCGGTGCGCGGCGCGCCGCCGATGAAGACGAACAGGTGGCTGGCCGGCAGCGTCTCCCGCTCACCGGTCCGCGCATCCTCCACGGTGAGCGCCTCCAGGTGTCCGTCGCCCTGCGCGCCGGCCACGGTGGTGCAGGTGCGGACCGAGATGGACCCGATGCCGGCGATCTGCTCGATGAGGTAGGCCGACATCGACGCCTCCAGCGAGGGACCGCGCACCAGCAGGCACACCGAGCTGGCGTACCGGGAGAAGAACACCGCCGCCTGCCCGGCCGAGTTGGCCCCGCCCACGATGTAGACGTCGCTGTCGGCGCACGCGGCGGCCTCGGTCATCGCCGAGCCGTAGTAGACGCCGCGCCCGGTCAGGTCGTCGACGCCGTCCACGCCGAGGCTCCGGTAGGAGACGCCGGTGGCGAGGACGACCGCGTGCGCGCCGATGCGGCGGCCGTCGTCGAGGTGCAGCACCCGCTTGGGCCCGTGCGCCTCGAGGGCCACGACGTCGCGGGCGAGCAGCAGCTCGGCGCCGAACTTGACCGCCTGCCGGCGGGCCCGGTCGGCCAGCTGCCCACCGGAGACGCCGTCGGGGAACCCCAGGTAGTTCTCGATCCGGCTGCTCTGCCCGGCCTGCCCGCCCGTGGCCTCCCGCTCGACCAGCACGGTGCGCAGCCCCTCGGAGGCGCCGTACACGGCGGCGCCCAGCCCGGCCGGCCCGCCGCCCACGACCACCAGGTCGTAGAACTCCTCCCGCGGGTCGACGGCGAGCCCGGCGACGGCGGCCAGCTCCGCCTCACCGGGGTGCTTGAGGACCTGCGCGTCGGCGGTGACGACGACGGGGACGTCGTCCGGTCCGGCTCCGGCGGCGGCGAGGATCCGCTGTCCGTCCGGCTCGTCGGCGTTGAACCAGCGGTACGGGACGGCGTTGCGGGCCAGCAGGTCGCGGGCGCGGAAGGACGGCGCCGACCAGCGGTGCCCGACCAGCTTGACCCCGTGCACCTCCGGGTCGGGCGTGTCGTGCCAGGCGGCCAGCATCGCGTCGACGGTGGGGTACAGCTTCTCCTCGGGCGGGTCCCAGGGCTTGAGCAGGTAGGCGTCGACGTCGACGTCGTTGATCGCCGCGATGGCGGCGTCGGTGTCGGCGTAGGCCGTGAGCAGCGCGCGGCGGGCCCGCGGGACCAGGTCCATCGCCCGCTCGAGGAACTCGATGCCGTTCATCTCCGGCATCCGGTGGTCGGCCAGCAGCACCGCGACCGGGTCGCCGCGCAGCTTCAGCTCGCGCAGCGCCTCGAGGGCCTCGCCGCCGGAGCCGGCCCGCAGCACCCGGTAGGCCTCGCCGTAGTGACGGCGCAGGTCCCGGGCGACGGCGCGGGAGACCGCCGGGTCGTCGTCGACGGTGAGCAGCACGGGTCGGCCCATGGCGGCCTCCAGTCCGGGCCCGCCGCGGGCCGGGTGGGTGCGGGAGGACGGCGTCGTCGCCGGCTGCGGCCACGCTAGCCCGCGGCGCCGCCCCGGCGACAGCCTCGCGGGCACGAGCGCCGCCTGCGGCCCGCCGACCTCCGCAGCACCCACCCCGCCCCCCGGACCGGTCCCTGCCGCCGCCGGGATCCCGCGCCGGGGGCACCCAGCCCTAGTAGACGAGCTGGTTGCGGACGTTCCCGGGCGGGGCGTACCGGGCGACGAAGATGTCCCTCCCGGTCGCCGCACTCGTGGCCAGACCGCAGCCCACGTGGGTCGTGGAACGCCAGACGATCTGCGTGTAGTGGCCGATGTCCCGCCAGTCCCCCGTCGTCGAGCACGGGTTTCCCTGCACCTTGGCCGTGAACGTGCACGGGGGGATGAACTTCGCCTTCTCCGCTGCCCACTGGTCCACGAACTGGGCCGGGGTCTTCGACCCCGCAGTGGCCCACGCGATGTTCTCCCCGCCGACACCGCTGTGCGGGTTGGCCGGCCACGTGAGCAGGCTCGCCAGGTGGTCCGCCCACTTCTGCGCATCGGTGGCGAGCGCGTCGGACCAGGCCAACGCGGGGACGTTCACCGCCGGGTCCTTCCTGTACTTGTCGTGCGCCACGACGACGGCGTTGGCGTCTGCAGGTGAGAGCGTCACTCCACGACCTCCGCGGTGAGATGATCCGACGACGAACGGCCCACACTCGCGGCGCCGGAACAGCGCCGCCGAGAGGCGACCTCCGGGAGCGCGCAGACTCGGCCCACCCCGCGGGTGCGCGGGGTCCGCTCCAGTGCGCTCCCGCAGTGCCGTTGAGTGCTCCCGTGACGGCGAGCGTGCCCGGTCGGCGTCACGGGGCCGCCACCGATCCGTCACCGGACCGAGGGCGAGGACCGCGGCTCTGCGACCGACCCCGCCGCATCTCGGCGGCGTCCCGGGCGAGCCGCCGAGGGCGCAGGGCGAGCCCGGTCGGGTGCGTCGGACAGCCGTGCTCAGGGGCCGGTGACCGGCTCCGGGAAGGTCGCGCGGACGGCGACCATGTCGAGCTCGCGGACGGTGGCGATGAGCAGCTCCACGGAGTCCTCGGGGAACCAGCCCGGCTCGGCGAACACCGGCACGCCGTCGCGGAAGACCATGAGGCTCGGCGCCCGCTTCACCCCGACCGCCGCGGCCAGCCCCGGCTCGGCGCGGAGGTCGACGGTCGTGAAGCGCAGGTCCGGGTGGCGCTGCGCGGCGGCGTCGAAGACCTGCGCGAAGGCCTGGCTCGACCCGGACCTCGCGTCGCGGAAGTCGACCAGCACGATCCCCGCGGCCTGCGTCGCCGCCGCGAAGTCGTCCCCCGAGAGGCTGACCGTCCCCATGCTGACCTCCGTCCCCCGGACCGAGTGTGCTCTGCCCGTCGCGCGACGGCTTACGGGGAGCGGGTCGTCGTCCCTACCGTGACGGTCGTGGACGCTGCCGCTGCGATCGACCCCTCCGTGCTGCCGAGCGGCACGGGCTGCCTGGAGTGCGAGGCCACGGGCGGGTGGTGGTTCCACCTGCGCCGCTGCGCTGCCTGCGGGCACGTGGGCTGCTGCGACTCCTCCCCCTCGCAGCACGCCCGCCGGCACGCCGCCGAGGCCGGGCACCCGGTGATCAGCAGCTTCGAGCCCGGGGAGAGCTGGTTCTGGGACTTCACCCGCGAGGACGTCGTCCCCGGCCCCGAGCTCGCGCCGCCCGTCCACCACCCGCTCGACCAGCCGGCACCCGGCCCGCGCGGCCGGGTGCCGGCGGACTGGCAGTCCCGCCTGCACTGAGGCCCCGTCCCGTGGGTGTGCGGACTCGTGGTGATCAGCGCGCGATGGCCACGAGTCCGTCGCACTCGGGGCGGCGGCGCGTGCTCAGCGGGCGGTGAGGTGGTCGACGACGAGGTCACCCAGCAGCCGACGCTGGTGCTCGCGCCGCTCGGGGTCGAGCATGTCCCGGCCGAACAGGGCGCGCCAGGTGTGCCGATTCGCCGTCCGGAAGACGCAGTAGGCGCTGATCACCTGGTGCACGTCGAGGGCGTCGACGTCGTCCCGGAACAGCCCGGCGTCCCAGCCCCGCTCCAGGATCCGGTCGAGGACGTCGAGCACCGGGTTGGCCAGCCCGGACAGCGCCTCGGAACGGGCGATGTGCTCGGCCCGGTGGATGTTCTCGATGCTGACCAACCGGATGAACTCCGGGTGGGCCTCGTGGTGGTCGAAGGTGAGGCCGGCGAGCTCGCGCACCGCCTGCACCGGGTCGAGGTGCTCGACGTCGAGCTGCTGCTCGAGGCCGCGGATCCGCTTGTAGGCCCGCTCCAGGACGGCGACGTAGAGCTGCTCCTTGCCGCCGAAGTAGTAGTAGATCATCCGCTTGGTGGTGCTCGTCTTGGCCGCGATCTCGTCGACCCGCGCGCCGGCGTAGCCGCGGTCGGCGAACTCGCTGGTGGCCACGTCGAGGATCTCGGCGCGGGTGCGTTCGGCGTCGCGCTGCCGCGGTGGGTCGGGGACGGCTGCGACCGAGGGGACGGGCTCGTCGGGCAGCGGCTGGGCGGCGGACGACACGGCTGTGGACCTCTTCACGTCGGTGGACTCCCTTCGAGCCTAGGGCGGCAGCGCTCGGCCCCGGGCAGGTCGACCGGCCGGCCCGTGCGCGCGGACTCGACGACCGCCTCGACCACCCGCAGGGTCGCCAGCCCGTCACGGCCGCCGCAGACCGGCTCGACCTCCCTCCGGACGACGGCGGCGAAGTGCTCCACCTGGCGGGCCAGCGGATCGCTGCGCCGGACCTCGACCACGGAGGTCTCGAACGGCTGCCACCACGACGGCGCCCCGGGGTAGCGGCGCAGCCGCATCGTCGGGACCGACAGCGAGCCGCTCGTGCCGGCGATGTGGTAGCAGTCCTCGTCCGGGTGGCCCGGGTAGCTCGCGTCCTCCTGCGAGGTCTGTTCCCACGACCGCGGCGAGGCGGCGGCGTCGGACAGCAGGAAGGTGCCCAGCGCCCCGTTCGCGAAGGTGAACACCATGGCGGCGGTGTCCTCGACCGGGAAGCCGCGGGCGGCGTGCGACGTCGTGGCCTGCACCCGGACGACGTCGCCGACCAGCCAGCGCAGGCCGTCCACCTCGTGCACCAGGTTGATCAGGACCGGCCCGCCGCCGGGTTGTCTCCGCCAGCCCCCGCCGACGTCGAAGTAGCCGTCGGGCTTGGCGAACAGCGCCGTCCCGACGACGGCGACCACCCGGCCGAGGGCGCCACCGGCCACGACCTCGCGGGCGCCGGCCAGCAGCGGGCTGTGCCGGCGGTGGTGTCCCACGAGGAGCGGGACGCCGGCCGCCTCGGCCGCCTCGACCAGCCGGGTGGCGGCCTGGACCGTGTCGGCGATGGGCTTCTCCACGAGGGTGGGCACGCCGGCGGCGACGCACGCCAGGCCACCCTGGACGTGCAGCCGGTTGGGCGTGGCCAGCACGACGCCGTCGGGCCGGTCCTGCTCCAGGAGCTCGGCCAGCGACCGGTACCACGGGACCCCGTGGGCCCCGGCCACCGCCTCCGCGGCCGGCGCGGGGGCGACGACCGCCGCCAGCCGGGCGGACCGGCTGGCGGCGATCTCCTCCGCGTGGCG
>DATIMX010000614.1:0-7373 GCA_035474935.1 Geodermatophilus sp.
CCCGCACCGGCCTGACCGGCACCGACCTCGCCGGCTACGCCGCCGCGCAGACCGCCGGGGCGATCTGCGGATCCATCCTGGCCAATCTGATGTTCGACCTGGCCCCGGTCACGTTCTCGACGAAGGACCGCGCCGCCGGGCACCTGTGGCTCGGTGAGGTCGTGGCCACCGCCGGCCTGCTCTTGCTGATCTTTGCCCTCGCCCGGTCCGGCCGCGCCGCCGTCGCCCCGGCCGCCGTCGGCGCCTACATCGGCGCCGCGTACTGGTTCACCTCGTCCACGAGCTTCGCCAACCCGGCCGTCACCGTCGGCCGGGCCTTCACCGACACGTTCGCCGGCATTGCTCCCGGATCGGTGCCCGGTTTCGTGGTGGCGCAAATGCTCGGCCTGGTCGTCGGCGTGGCGTTGCTGCTGGCGCTATATCCCGGTGCCGGCAGGGCGGCCGACGAGGTCGTGGTGAGCCACTCCGAGAACGGCAGCGGCACCCGGGCCCGCCTGCCCTGATCGTCCCGATCACCGGAACCGACGAGGAGGACATCGACGATGAGTGACAAGCCCAGCGTCCTGTTCGTGTGTGTGCACAACGCCGGCCGGTCCCAGATGGCCGCCGGCTGGCTGCGCCACCTCGCCGGGGACGCCGTCGAGGTCCGCTCAGCGGGTTCCGTGCCGGGCGACCGGATCAATCCCTCCGCGGTCGAGGCCATGGCCGAGGTCGGCATCGACATCACCGATCAGCGGCCCAAGGTGCTCACCACCGAGGCCGTCGAGGCCTCCGACGTCGTCATCACCATGGGCTGCGGCGACGCGTGTCCGATCTTCCCGGGCAAGCGCTACCTGGACTGGGCCCTCGAGGACCCCGCCGGCAAGGGGGTCGAGGCCGTACGTCCCATCCGGGACGAGATCGAGTCCCGCACCCGCGGCCTGCTGGCCGAGATGGACGTCCCCGTCCGCGGCTGAGATCAGCGGGCCCGGCCGCCGGCCGCCGCCAGCGCCACGGCCACCACGACGAGCGCGGCGAGCAGCCAGAACATCGCCGGGTAGCTGCCGGTCAGCTCGGCCAGGGCGGTGCCGCCCCACGGCGCCAGCGCGGACGCCGCCGTGATCGGTGCGGAGAACAGTCCCGAGAGCGTGCCGTAGCGGGCGACGCCCCACCGGTCCGCGACCACGGTCGCCTGCAGCAGCGTGCCGGCACCCCGGATCGCACCCGCGGCGACCGCCGCGGCGACGAGCAGGGCCGGCGGCCCGGGCAGCGCCGCGAGCAGGGCGATCGCGGCTGCCGAGGTCGCCACGATCGCCACGGTCCGCCCCGTCGGGCTGGTGCGCGCCGTCAGCGGGGCGTAGCCGAGCCGACCCAGGAGCTGCCCTGCGCCCAGCAGACCCAGGGTGGTGGCGGCCAGCCCCGCGGACAGGCCGCGATCGGTGAGCAGCGGAATCAGGGTCAGGCTGGCGGCGTAGAGGCCGAAGGCCGTCAGGGTGAGGGACGCCGAGAGCAGCACGAAGCTCGGCGTCCGCGCCTCCCCCGGCAGCCGTCGCCGTCGCGGCGGGTGGTCGGCGGGTCCCGGGGAGCCGTGATCCGGGGGCGGCGTCCACGGCGGGGTGAGGGCCAGGGCGTGCAGCGGCACCGTCACGACGGCCAGCACGGCGGCGAGGACCAGATAGGTCGTCCGCCAGCCGAGGTCCTCGAGCAGGGCGTGGGTGAGCGGCGCGAAGATCGTGCTGGACAGGCCCGCGACCAGGGTGACCGCGGTGATGGCCTGGACCCTGCGGTCGCCGTACCAGCGGGTGAGTGCGGTGAAGGCGGCCTGGTAGAACACCGCGGCCATGGCCACGCCGGCGACCAGCCAGGCGGCGAGGAACCAGCCGTAGGTCGGGGCCAGCCCGATGCCGACCGTCACCGGCACTGCGAGCAGTGAGCCGGCGGTCATCACCGGGCGCGGTCCGTACCGGTCCAGCCACCGGCCGATCGGGATGCCCGCGAGCGCGGAGACGATCAGCCCGGCGGAGAAGGCCGCGGTCGCCGCGGTCGCCGACCAGCCGGTGTCGGCGGTGATGTCGGCGAGGGCGACGGGGAAGGCGTAGTAGAGGACGCCCCAGCTGGTGATCTGGGTGATGCACAGCGCCACCAGGGCCCGCCGCGGCGAGCGTCGAGGGGGCCCGACGCCCGCCGCCACGGTGCCTGCCTGCTCCATGCGGCGTGGGTCAGCCGCAGGAGCTGCTGGTCGTCGCCGCCTGTGGAGCACTGCCGCAGCAGCTCGCGACCGGCTCCTCGCCCGAGTGGCCGTGCGCCGAGCCGGTGGCGAAGCCGACGCCGCCGGTGCCGCAGCTGGGAGCCTCCGCGGACTCGTCGGTCTCCCGGTCGCCGAGGTCGGTGGAGCAGACCCCGGTGGAGGGCAGGTCCAGCTCGACGCGCTCGGCCGCCTCGGTGTCACCGGCCAGCGCCGCGGCGATGGAGCGGACCTGCTCGTAGCCGGTGGCCAGCAGGAACGTCGGCGCCCGGCCGTAGGACTTCATCCCGACGACGTAGAACCCCTCGTCCGGATGCGCCAGCAGAGCCTCGCCGTGCGGCGGGACGGTCCCGCAGGAGTGGGAGTTCGGGTCGATCAGCGGCGCGAGGCGGGCCGGGGCCTCCAGGGCCGGATCGAGCTCGAGGCGGACCTCGCGCAGCATGTCCAGGTCGGGGCGAGAGCCGGTGGCCACGGCGACGGTGTCCACCTGCAGGACGACCGCCTCGCCGTCCCGGCCGGAGCCGGTGACGGTGATCGGCCCGGTGCCGTCGGCCGGGGGCGTGAGCGTGCTGACGGTGAACTCGCGGATCAGGCGGACCGCCCCGCCGGCCACGGCGGCCCTCAGCGTCGAGCCGAGCAGGCCGCGCGCGGGCAGGCCGTCGGCGTCGCCGCCGCCGTAGAGGCGGGCGGGGGAGCGGCCGCGGATCGCCCAGGTGATCTCGGTGCCCGGCTCCTCCTCGCGCAGCTGCACCAGTGCCAGCAGGGTGGTGGCCGCCGAGTGGCCCATGCCGACCACGAGGGTGTGCGTGCCGGCGAAGCGCTTGCGGTCGGCGCCGAGGACGTCCGGCAGCGGCCCGGTCAGCCACGGGCCGGCCCGGTCCTCGCCGATCGCCGGCAGCCCGGCCACGCCCAGCGGGTTGGCCCGGCCCCAGGTGCCGGAGGCGTCGATCACCGCGCGGGCCCGCAGGTCGACGACCCGCCCGTCGCGGACGGTGCGGACCAGATAGGGGCGCCCCGCCCTGCCGATGGTGCGTGTCTTGTCCACCCCGTCGCGGCTCACCGCCAGGACCCGGGTGCCGGTCCGGACCCGCGGCGCCAGCGGCGGGGTGGCCGCCAGGGGAGCGAGGTAGGAGTCGACCAGCTCGGCGCCGGTCGGCAGCTGGTCCTGGTCCGGCGACTTCCAGCCGCCCTGCTCCAGCAGCCGGGCCGCGGCGGAGTCGACGTCGTACCGCCACGGGGAGAACAGCCGGACGTGGCCCCACTCCCGGATCGCGGCGCCGACCTGGTCGCCGCCCTCGAGCACGAGGGGCTCCAGGCCCCGCTCCAGCAGGTGGGCGGCGGCAGCCAGCCCCACCGGTCCCGCTCCGATCACCACGACCGGCAGCTGGGACGTCACGTCGGCGCGGCCTGCACTCATCCTGACCAACTCCTTCATGGACATAGACGGTGGTCGATGGGCGCAACTTAACAGTCAATGCTGTTGTCAACAACGACAACGTGTCATGGTGGGTCCATGAGCCAGGACCTCGGTGTGCGGCTGCTGGGCCCCGACAGCCTCGCCTCGGCGGCCGAGCAGGCACAACTGCTCGCGCCACAGCTCAAGGCGCTGGCCGACCCCCATCGGCTGCACCTGCTGATGCTCCTCGCCGAGCGTCCGCACACCGTCCGGGAGCTGACCGAGGCGGCCGGCATGGGCCAGACCCTGGTCAGCCACCACCTCGCGCCGCTGCGCGAGCAGGGGTTGGTCACCATCACGCCCAAGGGGCGCAGCAACGTCTACTCGTTGTGCTGCGAGGCTCTTGCCGGCCCCGTCCGGCTGCTCGCCACCCTCGCCGCCCGCACGCCCGAGGGCGCCGAGGCCTGCTGCGCCGGCTGACCACTCCCGGGGTTGACCTTGGACCGTGGTCCAAGGTCTAGCGTCCGCCGCATGGACACCACGGCCGTCCGGGGACTCCGAGTCGCGGAACTGGCCGCTGCCGTCGGGGTGTCGCCGGACACCGTCCGCTACTACGAGCGCGCCGGGCTGCTGCCGCCACCCGACCGCACCGCGGCCGGGTACCGGAGCTACGACGCCGGCGCGGTGGACCGGCTCAGGTTCATCCAGGGAGCGCAGCGGCTCGGTCTGCACCTGGCGGACATCCGCGACCTGCTGACCGTCCGGGACACCGGTACGTGTCCGTGCGAGCCTGCCGAGGACCTGCTCCGCCGTCGCCTGGCGGAGGTCGATGCCCAGATCGCCCGGCTCGTCACGCTCCGTGCCGAGATGGCCGCCATGGTCGATGCCCTGCCGGCTGCTGACTGTCCACCGCCGACCCCCGGCACGTGGTGCCCGCCCACGGAGGGAGGTGACTTCCCGTGCTCGAGCTGACCTGCACCTGCGACCCGGACTGCTGCGACGAGACGTGCGACTGCGACTGCTGATCGCCTGAGCAGGGTGGGCGGACGCCGGGCACCCGGGACCGGCGGACGCTCATGGCGTCGGGCTGTCCGTGCCGCCACAGCTCGACGGCAGACTCGGCGGTCCCGCGCGGAAGGCGCCACGGGCCCGACCGGAGCGACACGCGGATGCCGCACCGGCGCGAAGGCGTGACCGAGCGCCGTGGGCAGCCGCGCCACGCTCGGGAGCAGGGCGTTTGTCGACAAGACGGCGTCCGCAGGAACGGGTCGCCGGCCCCTCGACGAGGCCTCCGCAACGATGTGGTGACGGCGCCGTCGGCGGGGTGTCCGAGGAGGCGGCCGGCGGTTCGCTGGGCCCTAGTTTTCCGGCTGCGCGCGGCACTTCCCCGGCCGCGGCGGGACCGCCCGAGGAGCCCTGCGTGAGCACGCCGAGCACGACCCTTCCCCGCACGTCGACCCAGGCCGCGGACACCCCGGCCGACGACGGGCTGGCCCTGTTGCTGGACCTCTTCGCGCTCGAGCCCGCCGAGGAGCCGGCGCGTCGTCCCGCCGGCCGGCACCGGGCCACGCCCCGCGCGCGGATGCGGGACTGGACTCGGCGGGCGGCCCTCTGGGGCGCCGGTCCACAGGGGGCCTGGCGTGCCTGGTGAGCGCACGCGCCGATCGACGTCGATGACCACCCGGTCCACCGCCCGCGCGGCGGCCGGACCGCACTGCGGAGGTGTGCAGCGGTGATGCTGGAGCTGGGTGAGGCCCTGGTGGCCCTCGTCGCGCTGCTGGCCCTCGTCGTCGCGCTGGGCCGCAGCTCGACGTCGCGCTACGAGGCCGAGCGCGCGCGCCGGGCCCGGCAGCAGGCGGACGCCGCTCCCGCGGACCCGCGGACCCGTTCCGACGTCGACACGACGGCGCACCCGGCCGGCCGCGGGACGTCGGCGTGGTGGCTGGTCGACGAGACCGGCGACCAGCCGGGCGGGGTGGTCGTGGCGGGACCGTTCGCCGACCGGGTGGAGGCGGACTGGGCCGCGGTCTCCGGCGGGTTCCCGACCTGGACGCAGGTGGTCCACGGCGTGCGCCGGGCCGACGGCGCGCTGGTCCGGCGCCAGTCGCCGCAGGAGCGGGCGTGGCTGGCCGAGCTCGGGAGCCAGCTGGACCGGCTGGCCGACGACTGGGACGAGCTGCTGTCGGACGCCGACGCGCTGACCACCCTCCTGGTCGAGGTGAGCGCGGCGCTGGTCGAGGCCGGGCTCGCCCTGCACGACGCCGCCGGCGAGGGCCCGGCCGGTGGCGTGTGCCTGACCCCGGACCCGGCCCGCCGCGGCATCCTCGTCACCTGGCGCCAGCACGACCGGATGAGCCTGGAGCGCGTCCGGGGCGAGGCGGTGGAGGCGGCCGTGGAGCGCACCATGAACGCCGCGATCGCCGACGTCCTGACCTCGATGGGCTTCCCCGTCACGCCCGTCGGGACCAGCGGGTGCCACCTGGTCGCCGCCGACCAGCAGTCGGCGTCGGCGGCCTGACCCCGGGCGACCGGACCCGATCTGCCGGGGCGGACCCTCGGCGAACGTGCAGCTCGGACGCCCGGGGCGGACCACGCAACGTCCCCGCAAGTGGACGTTGCGTGGTGGTCGAGCACGCAACGTGGTTAGGTTGCTGCCGCACGTCACGCGGACGGCGCCCGACCCGGCACTGCGAGCCGGGACGCCGACCCCCGCTGAGCACACAGCGGGCCGTCCGCCCCATTCAACGGGCGATGACCTCCGCGCCGTTCCGCGTTCCCCTCCCGCGCCACGGGCGCATCGACGCCGGTCCCCGTACCGGCGCGGCTCTCTGCCGAGAGCAGGAAGGACGCGGTCATGACAGCTCCTGACCTCCCCCGAACCGGTCCGGATCGGACCCCGGACCCGGCCCCGCTCCCGGACGTCGCCGGCAGCCGCTTCGTGCCCGGGCTCAGCCGCCGCCGGGCACTGCAGCTAGGCGGGCTGGGGCTGCTCGGGATCGCGATCGGCGCTCCGGGGTGGGGGCCGTCCACCGGGCTGGCCCTCGCCGCCGCCGAGTCGCTCGCCGAGCCCGAGACCCTGCACAGCGAGAACGGCCTGCTGCGGGTCCGGCTCGAGGTCGCCGAGACCTCCGTGACCCTCGCCGGCCGGTCGGCGCACATGCTGACCTACAACGGCACCGTCCCTGGGCCCACGCTGCGGCTGCGTCCCGGGGACCGGCTGCAGGTCGAGCTGGTCAACCGGCTGTCCGTCCCGACGAACCTGCACACGCACGGGCTGCACGTCTCCCCCAAGGGCAACGCGGACAACACCCTCGACGTCCACGTGCACCCGGGGGAGTCCTTCCAGTACGACATCCAGCTGCCCGACGACCACACGCCCGGGCCGTTCTGGTACCACCCGCACGAGCACCACCTGGTGGCCGACCAGATCTGGAGCGGTCTCTACGGCGCCATCGTGGTGGAGGACGCCGGCCCGGAGGTCCCGGTCACCCGGGACCGCGTCCTGGTCGTCTCGGACACCACCCTGGACGACGACGGCCACCCGGTGCACGTCTCCGAGTGGGAGCGGATGAAGGGCCGCGAGGGCCGGCTGGTCCTGGTGAACGGGCAGCTGACGCCCACGCTCGAGGCGCGCCCGGGGGAGCGGGAGCGGTGGCGGATCATCAACACCTGCACGTCCCGGTTCCTCAAGCTGCGGCTCGACGGGCACCAGGTGGACCTGCTGGCCACCGACATCGGCCGGCTCGCCGAGCC
>DATIMX010000615.1:0-10105 GCA_035474935.1 Geodermatophilus sp.
GACCGCTCGTTCCTGTTGCTGGCCCCGCACGGTGCCATCGTCACCAACGTCGAGGCCGACCACCTGGACAACTACGGCGACCTCGCCGCGGTGGAGGCCGCCTTCGACCGGTTCCTGCAGACCATCGACCCGGCCGGCTTCCTCGTGCTGTGCGCCGACGACCCCGGCGCGGCCCGGCTGCGCACCGTGCCCACCCCGGCGCGGGTGCGCACCTACGGCACGGACCAGGACAGCGACCTGCGGCTGGTCGACCTCGAGGTGGGCCCGGAGACCACCGACTGGACCGCCGTCCTCGACGGCCAGGCGCTCGGCCGGGTGTCGATCCAGGTGCCCGGCGAGCACATGGCCCGTAACAGCGCCGCCGCGCTGCTGGCCGGGCTCGAGCTGGGCCTGCCCGCCGAGAGCCTGATCGCCGGGCTCGGCCGCTTCGGCGGCGTGCACCGGCGCTTCGAGCTCAAGGGCAGCGTCGGCGAGGTGCGGGTCTACGACGACTACGCCCACCACCCGACCGAGGTGGCGGCCCAGCTGCGCGCCGCGCGGGCGGTCGCCGGCACCGGCCGGGTGGTCGTGGCCTTCCAGCCGCACCTGTACAGCCGCACCCGGGAGTTCGCCGCCGCCTTCGGCGCGGCGCTCGGCCTGGCCGACGAGGTCGTGGTCATGGACGTCTACGGCGCCCGCGAGGACCCGGTCCCCGGCGTCACCGGCGCGATGGTGGCCGACGCCGTGGCGCTGCCGGCCGGGCAGGTGTCCTTCGAGCCGTCCTGGTCGGCGGCCGCCCCGGCCCTGGCCGAGCGGGCGCAGCCCGGCGACCTGGTGATCACCATGGGTGCGGGCAACGTCTCGATGGTCGGCCCGGAGGTGCTCGAGGCGCTGCGGGCCCGGTTCGCGCCGGAGGGCGACGGCCCGGGGGGTCCCGCGCGGTGAGCCGCTCGGGGACGACCACCAGCGACCGCGCGCGCGGCGGGGGGTCCTCCCGGGCCGGCACCGAGGCGCGTCCCCGCCGCCGTCCGGTCGGCCGCGGGTCGAGTCGCCACCCCCGCCACCCGGCCGCTCGCCGGCGACGGCTGCTCGTCCGCGGCGGCGTGCTCGTCGCGGTGCTGGGCCTGCTGGCCTGGCTGCTGTGGGGGAGTCCCGTGCTGGCCGTCTCCGTCGTGCGGGTGGACGGCGCCGGCACGCTGACCGCAGCCGAGGTCGTCGACGTCGCCGGCATCGACGAGGGGACGCCGCTGCTGCGCGTCGACGTCGATGCCGCCGAGGCGCGGGTCGCCCGGTTGCCGCAGGTGGCCGACGTCGAGGTCACCCGCGGCTGGCCCCGCAGCGTCGTCGTCACCGTCGTCGAGCGGGTGCCGGTCGCGGTGGTGGAGGAGGAGGACGGCACCCGCTCGCTGGTCGACGCCGAGGCCGTGCTGTTCGACAGCGTGACCGGCCGCCCGCCGGCCGGCGTGGTGCCCCTCGACGTGGCCGACCCCGGCCCCGAGGACCGCGCCACCCGCGCGGCGCTGTCGGCGCTGGTCGCGCTGCCCGACGACGTCCGCGGCGAGGTCTCCGGCGCCGAGGCGACGACCCCCGAGGACGTCACGCTGACCCTCGAGGACGGCACCACCGTGCTCTGGGGGAGCGACGAGCGGGCCCGCGACAAGGCCGACGCGCTGGTCGCGCTGCTGGGGCAGCTGCAGACCGGGAGGCTCGAGCCGGCCGGGACCATCGACGTCAGCACGCCTGCGGCGGTCGTCCTCCGCTGACGAAAGGACCCCGTCCTCCCCACCCCTCGCAAGCTCGGGGCGGTGCCCTGGACGGGGCCACCCCCCGCGCCTCGTAGGAGGACCCCGTCCTCCCCACCCCTCGCGAGATCGGGGCGGTGCCCGGGACGGGGCCGGTCCCTGACGGGTGGCCGCGGCGCGTGCGGCGGGGCAGGGTGGCCCGGTGAGCACCGGGCCGGTCAGCCGCTTCCCCGTCCCCCCGCGCGACGAGCTGCCCGAGCAGCTGCGCGAGCGCTACGCCGACGTCGAGGAGCGCGCAGGCTTCCTGCCCAACGTCTTCGCCGCCCTGGCCTGGCGCCCGGCCGAGGCAGCCGCCTTCTTCGCGCTGCACGACGCGCTCATGGACAAGGACACGCCGGGGCTGTCCACGGCCGACCGGGAGCTGATCGTGGTCGCCACCAGCGCGGCCAACGACTGCCTGTACTGCGTGGTCGCCCACGGGGCGATCGCCCGGGTCCGCGCCCGCGACCCGTACCTGGCCGACCAGGTCGCCGTCGACTGGCGCAAGGCGCCGGTGTCGGAGCGCCTGCGCGCGGTGCTCGAGGTCGCCGTCCGCCTGGCGGTGGACCCGGCGGCGGTCACCGCCGCCGACCTGGACCGGCTGCGCGGTCACGGCCTGACCGAGGACGACGTGTGGGACGTCGGGGCGATCGTGTCGCTGTTCGCGCTGTCCAACCGGCTGGCGCACTGGGCGGCGATCCCGCCGAACGAGGAGTTCTTCCTGATGGGACGCGTCCCTCGGCAGTAGCGGGGACTGCGCTGGGTGGCCGTCCGGTGTCTCGGCGTGTCCGGCGGGAGCCGACCACGACACGCGCGGAGACACGACACGCCCGACACGGCAGATCACTTCGGGAGTTCCCGGGGCCGGGCATGTCACGGCCCTCGACCCGGGCGTGAGACGTCCGCGGGGCGGGTCGTCACACACGGTGGTGCAGGTGTGATCAGTGCGTCGTCCGAGACCGGTGGGGAGACGCCCGCTCGACACGCCGCGCCCTGGAGGGTGCTTGTAGCGCCCGTGAACGCCCACCTAACTTCGTGCGCGTCGACCCAGTTGACATAACTATAAGGCTTTACTTGAGGATGAGGGTCGAGGTCGGGAGCCCCACATGACACCTCCGCACAACTACCTCGCGGTCATCAAGGTCGTCGGCATCGGCGGCGGCGGGGTGAACGCGGTCAACCGCATGATCGAGGTCGGCCTCAAGGGGGTCGAGTTCATCGCCATCAACACCGACGCGCAGGCGCTGTTGATGAGCGACGCCGACGTCAAGCTCGACGTCGGCCGTGAGCTCACCCGCGGGCTCGGCGCGGGCGCGCAGCCCGACGTCGGCCGCCAGGCCGCCGAGGACCACCGCGAGGAGATCGAGGAGGTGCTCAAGGGCGCCGACATGGTCTTCGTGACCGCCGGCGAGGGCGGCGGCACCGGTACCGGTGGCGCGCCGGTCGTCGCCTCGATCGCCCGCAAGCTCGGCGCGCTGACCATCGGCGTGGTCACCCGCCCGTTCTCCTTCGAGGGCAAGCGGCGGGCCGTGCAGGCCGAGTCGGGCATCGAGGAGCTGCGCAACGAGTGCGACACGCTCATCGTCATCCCCAACGACCGGCTGCTGCAGCTCGGTGACCGGAACGTCAGCGTCATGGACGCCTTCCGGACCGCCGACCAGGTGCTGCTCTCCGGTGTCCAGGGCATCACCGACCTGATCACCACGCCTGGTCTGATCAACCTGGACTTCGCCGACGTCAAGTCGGTCATGTCCGGCGCGGGGTCGGCCCTCATGGGCATCGGCAGCGCGCGCGGGGACAACCGGGCGCTGCTGGCCGCCGAGCAGGCCATCGCCAGCCCGCTGCTGGAGGCCTCGATGGAGGGCGCCCACGGCGTGCTGCTGTCCATCTCCGGCGGCTCGGACCTCGGCCTGTTCGAGATCAACGAGGCCGCCTCCCTCGTCTCCGACGCCGCGCACGCCGACGCCAACATCATCTTCGGTGCGGTGATCGACGACGCCCTCGGCGACGAGGTGCGGGTCACCGTCATCGCCGCCGGCTTCGACGGCGGCAAGCCGCACGGCCGCAAGGACGCCGGGATGGCCTCGGTGCCGTCCGCTGCCCCGGTGGCCCCGCCGACCACCCCGCGGATGCCCGTGGTGCAGCCGCAACCGGTCGCCGGCGTCCCGACGGGGGAGCGGCTGGTCGGCTCGGCGCAGCCGCAGCAGGCGCAGGCCAACCCGCCGTCGACGTCCCAGATGCCCGGCCGGCCGGCCACCGGGGGCGGGATCACCGTGCCGCCGCTGCCGCCCGTCCCGGGCGCGAACACCCACGCCGCTGCGGGCCGGCGTCCGCTGTCCAACGAGGACTTCGAGGAGGAGCTCGACATCCCGGAGTTCCTCCGCCAGTGAAAGGACCCTCCTGCCCCCCGCAGCTCGCAGGCTCGCTGCGGGCCCCTGCAGGAGGGCCGCCCGCTGCCCCCCGTACCTCGCAAGCTCGGCGCGGGTCCCTGCAGCGGAGCCGAGCCCGGTAGCTTCGCCCTCGTGAGTCCTGAACCGGCCGCCTCGTCGGCGGTGCGACCCCGACGGGTCGTCACCGACCGGCGGGGCGGCCGCTCCACGTCTCCGTACGACTCCTTCAACCTCGGCTCGCACGTCGGCGACGACGCCGTCGCCGTGGCCGCCAACCGCGAGCGGCTCGCCCGCGAGCTCGGCGTCCCCGGCGACCGGCTGGTGTGGATGGACCAGGTGCACGGCACGCGGGTCGCCGTCGTCGACGGTCCGGTCGAGGGGCCGCTGGAGGGCACCGACGCCGTCGTCACCCGGACGCCGGGGCTGGTGCTGTGCGCGCTGGTCGCCGACTGCGTGCCGGTCCTGCTCGCCGACGCCACCGCGGGCGTCGTGGCCGCGGTGCACGCCGGCCGCGAGGGCGTGCGTGCCGGCGTCGTCCCCGCCGCGCTGGCCGCCATGGCGGAACTGGGCAGCCGCTCCGCCGACGTCACCGCGCTGCTGGGCCCGGCCGTCTGCGGTGCCTGCTACGAGGTGCCGCGGGCGATGCAGGTCGAGGTGGCCCGGGTGGCGCCCGCCGCGGCGGTGCGCACCCGCAGGGGGACGCCGGGGCTGGACCTGCGGGCCGGGCTGGCCGAGGTGCTGCGGAGCGCGGGCGTCGGGCAGGTCGTGCACGACCCCCGGTGCACCGTCGAGGACCGCTTCCTCTTCTCCCACCGCCGCGACGGCGTCACCGGCCGCCAGGCCGGCGTCGTCTGGCTCAGCTGAGCGCCACCCTCCGCGATCACGGCGCCGTGACCACCCGAGGCCCCCGCGCGGTGGTCGCAGCGCCATGATCGCGGGTGTGACCACTCCGGCCGAGCGCCTGCAGGCCGTCCGCGACCGCATCGCCGCCGCGGCGCGGGCCGCGGGCCGGGACCCCGCCGAGGTGGGGCTGGTGGCGGTGAGCAAGACCTGGCCCGCGGCCGCCGTCCGCGAGCTCGCCGCCCTCGGCCAGGCCGACTTCGGGGAGAACCGCGCCCAGGAGCTCACCGGCAAGGCCGCCGAGCTCACCGACCTGCCGCTGCGCTGGCACTTCGTCGGCCAGCTGCAGCGCAACAAGGCCGCGGCGGTCGCCCGGCTGGGCGCCGTCGTGCACTCCGTCGACCGTGTCTCGCTGGCCCGCACGCTGGCCCGGGTCGGCGTGGAGACCGGCCGACCGGTCGAGGTCTTCCTGCAGGTCGACCTCGGTGGGCCCGAGGGGGAGCTGGCCGCCCGCGGCGGAGCCGACCCGGCCGACGTTCCCGCGCTGGCCGACGCCGTCGCCGCCGAGCAGGGCGTCGTCCTGCGCGGCCTCATGGCGGTCGCCCCCCGTGGTGCCGAGCCGGGGCCGGCCTTCGCGCAGCTGGCCGCGCTCGCCGAGCGGGTCCGTGCCGACCACCCGGAGGCGCGCCACCTCTCCGCCGGGATGAGCGCGGACCTCGAGGAGGCGGTCGCGGCCGGCAGCACCCTCGTGCGTGTCGGAACCGCGCTGTTCGGGACGCGGCCCCTACCCTCCCCGGAGGACTAGTCACACCAGTCACACGGGTCCCAGCAGCCCGGGTGGCCACGGGCGCGTACGGAGAAGGGCAGGGCTGATGGCCGGAGCCATGCGGAAGATGGGCATCTACCTCGGGCTCGTGGAGGACGACGACGCCCGGGCCTACGGCCGTTACGACGTCCGCCCGGCGGACGCCGACCACTACGACCGCCTCGAGGAGCGCCGGTACTCCCGGTACGCCTCCGAGGACGGCTACGCCCCCGACAACGGTTACGACGACCGCTACGACGCCGGGGACCGCTACGAGCCCGACTACCGGGACGGGGACTTCCGGGCCGAGGACCGCCACTACGCCGACCTCGACGCCGACCTGCCGTCGGCGCCGGACCCCGAGCCGCTCGCGCTGCCGCGGCGTCCCGCGGCCAACCGCAACCTGGGTCTGGCACCCGGCCCCGGCGGCGCCACCGCCTCCCGCGTCAGCGGGCTGGCCGGCGCCGGTGCCGGATCCGCGTCGATCCCCGGCCCGGCGACCGCCGTGTCCGGCCCGGTGGGTGCCGCGGGCCTCGCCGTCCGTGAGCCGGTCGCCGCCGTGCCCGAGCCGGCCCCCGCGCCTGCTCCGGCGCCGCAGCCCTACCGGATCACCACGCTGCACCCGCGCACGTACAACGAGGCCCGCCAGATCGGCGAGAGCTTCCGCGACGGCAAGCCGGTGATCATGAACCTCACCGAGATGGACGACGCCGACGCCAAGCGGCTCGTCGACTTCGCTGCGGGTCTGTCGTTCGGGCTGCGCGGTAGCATCGAGCGCGTCACGAACAAGGTGTTCCTGCTCAGCCCGCGGGACGTCGACGTGACGGCCGAGGACAAGGCGCGGATCCGCGAGGGCGGTTTCGCGGCCGAGTCCTGAGACTGGCGGCAGGACCGGACCGGCACCCCCCGGGTGCCCTTGGACGAGCGAGGACCGTGGCTCTCTTCTGGAACATCCTCTCGTCGGTCCTGCTCGTCTTCCTCGTGCTGCTCTTCGCACGGTTCGTCGTCGACTGGGTGATGGTGCTGGCGCGCAGCTGGCGTCCGTCCGGGCTGGTGGCGGCGGGTCTCGAGGTCGTCTACGCGACCACCGACCCACCGCTCAAGGCGATCCGGAAGGTGATCCCGCCCCTCAACCTGGGCTCGATCCGCCTGGACCTCGCGTTTATGGTTCTCCTGATCGCCGTGTACATCCTGCGTGGCATCGTGGACGGCCTCGCGCGCGCCGCCGTATGACCGCTGCTCCCCCGGGGGACGGCGGGACCGGCAGCCACGTGCGGTCGTCCGCCGCTCGTCCGACGTCGTCCCTGTCCCCGTTGTCCGACCCGAGGTGAAGTCGATGCCACTCACGCCTGCCGACGTGCACAACGTCGTCTTCAAGAAGCCCCCCATCGGCAAGCGGGGCTACGACGAGGACGAGGTGGACGCCTTCCTCGACGTCGTGGAGGCCGAGCTGGCGCGGCTGATCGAGGAGAACAACGAGCTGCGCTCGGGCTCCGCGACCGGGCGCACCCCGCGCGCCGTCGAGGCGCCCGAGCCCCCGGCGCCCGCCGCCGCGCCGCCGCCCCCGCCGGCGCCGGTCCGCGAGGACGACAGCGCCCGCGCGTCCCGCATGCTGGCCCTCGCCACCGAGACCGCCGACAAGTACGTCAACGAAGCCAAGGCCCAGGCCGACCAGATGGTGGTCTCGGCCAGGACCAACAGCGAGCGCATGGTCAGCGACGCGCGGGCCAAGAGCGAGCAGATGGTCAGCGAGGCCAAGATGCGCGCCGACTCGATGGTCAACGACGCCCGCACCCGCGCCGACACGATGGAGCGCGAGGCCCGTGCCAAGGCCGCCGCGCTCGACGCGGACGCCGAGCGCCGGCACAACGAGGTCATGGGGTCGCTGGAGGAGAAGCGCAGCACCCTGGAGCGCAAGATCGAGGAGCTGCGCACCTTCGAGCGCGAGTACCGCACCCGGCTGCGCTCCTACCTCGAGTCGCACCTGCGCGACCTCGACAGCCGCGGTTCCGCGGAGCCGGCGTCCAGCAGCCGGCAGAACCAGCACGCCAGCGCCTGAGAGAGGACCCTCCTCCTTCCCGCGCCTCGCAGGCTCGGCGCGGGCCCCTGGAGGGCGGCCGTTCCAACAGCTCACGACAGGGCCCCCGGACGCCGTCCGGGGGCCCTGTCGCATCCCGGGCCGTGGCGGGCCCGTGGCTGTGGTCCCGGCTACAGTCGGCGCGTGATCTTGGCTGCGGGCCTGCTGGTCCTCCTGGGCCTGGGCCTGTTCGTCGGCGGCATCGTCACCGGTACGACGGCGCTCTACTGGGCCTGCGTGGCGGCGTGCGGGCTCGCCGCCGTCCTACTGGTCGTGGCGCGGGTGCGCATGGCACGCGAGGCCGCCGAGTTCGACCGCCGCGTGTCGCAGGCCCCTGAGCGGGCGGGCGCGGCCGGCTCCCGGGCACCCGAGGCACGCCACCCGGCGGTGCCGGCCGAGGAGCGCGGCCCGACCGTCGAGCCGGTGGAGCGGACGCCGGAGCCCCCGCGCCGGCCGGCGGGCGCGACGGCGGTCCGGGTGACGGACCCCGATCGTGCACCTGAGCCCGAGCCCGTGCCGGATCCGGATCCGGAGCCAGCGCCAGAACCCGAGCTCGCGCCGGGGCCGCTCGGCGACGAGCCACCTGCCGAGGAGCTGCCGGTCCAGCCGGCGTCCGCGCTCCCGGCGGCTCCCGCCGGCAACGGCCGCCCCGCGGACGACGCGCCGGCGCGTCGCGGCGCCCACGAGCCGCGTGAGGCCCCTCCGGACCCGGCGACGGGGGAGCCGGGGGAGGAGGACGTCGAGGTCACCGACCTGCTGCTCGTGGTGGACATCGCCGACGAGGTCCTGGTCGTCGACGAGCACCCGCGCTACCACCTGCCCGGCTGCCCGTTCCTCGAGGGCCGCGAGGCGATCGGCCTGCCCATGGTCGAGGCGCGCACCGACGGCTTCACACCCTGCGCCACCTGCCGCCCGGTGCGGCACCTGGCCGAGACCGAGCGCTCCCGCCGACGGGCCGCCCGCGACAACTGAGGAAGGACCCCCGGCTCCCCACCGTGGAAGGACCCCGTCCTCCCCACCCCCCGCACGCTCGGGGCGGGACCCGGGACGGGGCCGGCGGCGAGCCTCTGGGCGGGGCCGATCGGGAGGGGTCCGTCGCTCCGCTCAGGCGCCCGCGCGGGCCACCCAGAACCGCGAGCCGGCGGGTCCCTCGACGCCCTCGCCGTCCCCGGGCTGCTGCGCGTGCACGCGGACCGCGAGCACCTCGTCGGCCACCTGCGCACCGTGCTCCGTGAGCGCCTGCGCCATGGGGTGGGCGGGGGAGTCCCCAGCCGTCCACCACAGCTCGATGCGGTCGCTGACGGCCAGCCCGCCGTTCTTGCGGGCCTCCTGCACCAGCCGCACGGCCTCGCGGACCAGACCGGCCCGCTCCAGCTCCGGCGTCAGCTCCAGGTCCAGCGCGACGGTCAGCCCGCCGCCGCTGGCCACCGTCCAGCCCTCGCGCGGCGTCTCGGTGACCACCAGGTCGCCGTCCTGCAGCGGCACGGCCGCCCCGTCGACCTCGACCGACGCCGTCCCGGCGCGGTAGGCGGCCACCAGGGCCGGCGCGTCGGCGGCGGCAACGGCCTTGGCCACCGCCTGCACGTGCTTGCCAAGCCGGCGGCCGACCGCGCGGAAGTCGACCTTGACGCTCACGTCGACCAGGTCGCCGCCGACCGCGGAGAGGTCCATCAGCTCGGTCACGTTGAGCTCGTCGGCGACCTCGGCCACCAGGTCCCGCGGCAGCTCCGCCCAGCCCGGCGCGGCGACGACGGCGCGGGCCAGCGGCTGGCGGGTGCGCACCTTGGCCGAGGTGCGCGCCGAGCGGCCCAGCTCGACCAGCCGGCGCACCAGGGCGACCTGCTCGACGAGTGCGGCGTCCCGGGCGTCCTCGTCCACCGGCGGCCAGGAGGACAGGTGCACGCTGTCGACCGGGTCCGTCAGCCCCGGAGCCACCGCCCGGGACCACACCTCCTCGGTGACGAACGGCGTGAACGGCGCCATCAGGCGGGTCAGCACGTCGAGCACCTCGTGCAGCGTGGCCAGCGCCGCGGGGTCGCCGTCCCAGAACCGCCGCCGCGAGCGGCGCACGTACCAGTTGGACAGGTCGTCGACGAACTGCGCGATCAGCCGGCCGGCGCCCTGGGTGTCGAAGTCCTCCAGCGCGGCGGTGACGCCCTCGGTGACCTGCGCCAGGGTGGCCAGCGCCCAGCGGTCCAGCAGCGGCCGCTCGGCCCGCGCCGGGGCGGGGCCC
>DATIMX010000616.1:0-4124 GCA_035474935.1 Geodermatophilus sp.
GTAGCAGGTGGTGTCCGGCTGCGCGGACGATGCCTCGGTCGTCGTGCTGGCGCTGTCGGACGCCGACGCCGCGACGGCGACGCTCTGTTCGGGCGTGGCAGCCATCGCGCTCGCGCCCGGCAGCAGCACGCCGCCGATGCCCAGGGTGGTCGCGGTGGCGGCCAGGACCAGGTGTCGCTTGGAGAGAGCCATGGTTCCTCCAGGTCTTTCGAGGCAGGGCAGGATCGGCCCTGCTCGTGGTGGGAGATGTGCCGAGCGATCGCTGATCACCCGCGTCGACACTCCTTCCGCGGTGGATCGGAGTGCCGTTCCGTTCCTGCGTGACCAGCATCTGGCCGAGGACTCCGCCGCTGAATGGAGCTGTCCCCCGATCGACGGGATGCCTCCCCCCGACCGGCCGGATGCTGTCCCCCCGGGGTCGCCCCCCGAAGGAGCGGTCGTGCGACGCGGGCCCCGTCCTCGCCGGCGAGCGGGGGCCGACGACCGGCACCGGCGGGTAGCCGCCGCCGCACGGTCGGGGACGGAACGCGGAGGTCCCGGCACACCACCGTCCTAGGACCCGCGCGGGCCGCCGCGTCCCTCCCTACCCTCCGCCGCCGAGGAGCCGACTCGGCGAGGAGGTGGTCGCGGTGCGACGAGTCCTGGTGGGAACGGCGGCGGCGGTGATGGTCCTGTCCGGAGGCGTGGCCTCTGCGGCGGACGCCCAGCCACCCGGTGACGACGAGGGGTGGGTCCCCGTCCCGGAGGAGTTCTACGAGGCGGTCGACGTGGAGGCCTGCGGATCGGTGGTCACGATCGCCGCCGGCGACGTCCGCGAGGCGGAGCTGCGGCAGCAGGTCCTGGACGACGGCAGCACGTTCCTCGAGTTCCGCGGCAGCCGGACGATCGACCTCACCCGGCAGTCCGACGGCGCCACCATCGACGAGCTGGACGTCTCCGGTCGCAGCTGGGACCTGCTCTCGTCCGACGGCACCCAGGTGGTCTTCGAGGTCGACGGGCCCGCGGTGCTCTGGGCCGGCAACGACGTGGAGCGGGCGGCGGCCGACGAGGCCGGCCTGCCGCACCTCATGTACGTCGAGGAGGGCACGATCCTGCTGCGCCTGACGGTCGATCCTGCGACCGGGGAGTCCACGGCCGTGGACGGCCTGCAGCTCGAGGCCGACGTCGTGGACCTGTGCGGCGTCCTGGACGAGGCTGCCGACGACTGAGCCGTCCTCCCGCGTGGCGGGCGCCCCTCCCGGCCGCGAGCATGGGGGCCCTCGACGACAGGGGGAGGCCGGGATGGACGCCGCAGCGCTGCGGGACCTGCAGGCACCGCTCAAGCAGCAGTACCGCGACGACCCGGCGTCGGCGTGCGTGAGCATGCATGCCGAGGCCGCCTTCGCGGACCCGGGCGTCACCTGCACCGTCCAGACCTGGGCCGGCCCCGCCCGCGCCGGGCTGCACACCTCGACCGGCGGCGACGGCAGCGACGCCTGCTCCGGCGACATGCTGCTGCAGGCGCTCCTGGCGTGCGCGGGGGTGACGATGCGCAGCGTGGCCACGTCGATGGGGGTCGAGATCCGCTCGGCCCGGCTGACCGCGCGCGGCGAGATGGACGCCCGCGGGACGCTCGGCGTCTCCAAGGAGGCGCCGGTCGGGATGGGCACGATCACCGTGGACGCCGAGCTGGACACCGACGCCGACGACGCCACCCTCGCGAAGCTGGGTCAGCTCACCGAGCGCTACTGCGTGGTGGCCCAGACGCTGGCCCAGCCGCCGCACCTGACGGTCCGCCGCGCCTGACATCGGGTTGGCCGACCTCCCCCTCCGTCCACCATGCGGGGCAGGGGTGGAGGTCGGCGAGGTGCGCCCGTCGTCCCTACCGATCGGCCGTCGGGCGATACCCGCGGACGGGGCCGACCTCGGCGACCTTCGGGTAGGCGGCCGGGTCCCGGTCGGCCCCCTCGGGGAACTCGAACAGGTCGACCATGAGCACCAGCGGGTAGGCGAGGCCCTGCGGGACCACCCGGACGAGCTCGTCGTCGACGTAGAACCGCGCCTCACCGGCGTCCCACGCCGCGGCGTAGGAATGCCAGTCGGTGGCATCGAGGTCGAGGGCGACGTCGGCCATGTCCGTCCCGAGTCGGGGGTCGTGGTGGCCCTTGATGCCCAGGCGCACCGTCGAGCCGCTCGGGCCGACGGCGGAGCCGTACAACTCGGCGATGCAGATCTCGCCGGACTGGTCCGGTGCGGCCTCCTCCAGACCCACGAGCCACGCCGCGAGCATGCAGGTCGGGTCGGGGGTCGCCCGCAGCCGTGCCTCGACCAGCCCGCTGCTGGGTGTGTACTGCCGGCGGGTGGGGACGGCGGTCGCGACCCGCAGGTCGGGTCGGTGGCGGTGGGTCCCGCGGTCGGAGCCCACCCCGCCGGAGAACGACCCGGTCTGGAGGTTCGACACCCGCAGCTCGCCGTCGTCGGGGCGCCAGGCGGGCTGGTCGGCGTCGATCCGCAGCCGGAGCACCCCGGGGTCCAGGTCGTACCGGGCCGCCGACCGGTCGGGGGTCGTCCACTGCGGCAGGTAGTGGGCCGTCCACCGGCGCGGGTCGACCTGCGTGCCGGTGAAGTCCTCGGCGAACTCCAGGTCGTACCGGGAGCGGTCCAGCCGGCCGGTGCCCACCGTCACCGGGCCGGTGGGGCGTCGTCGAGCCACGCGCGCGCCACCCGCCGGGGCGCCCGGACCAGCCACGCCTCGGTGACCAGCTCCGCGAGCTCGCCGAAGCCGATGCGGTCGAGCCGGACGAGCACGATCGGGTGGCCGTCGAAGTGCGGCGTCGTCAGGTAGGTGTCCGGGTCGTCGGTCAGGAGCGCCTCCTTCGCGCCGAGGTCGGGCACCCACGCGCCCAGCGGTGGCGCGTCCGGTGCCCGGTCACCGAGGTGGGCGAGGTCGGCCCGGCGCAGCGGCCGCTCCCAGACGAACAGCCGGTCGCGCACCCGCCACTCGAGATGTCCACGCGAGGTCCGCTCGCCGACCTCGGGGAGAGCGAGGGCGAGGGCGCGGACGTCGTCCCAGCCAGGCACGCCGGCAGGCTAGCCGTCGTGGGTGCCCCAGGACCCGTCCTCAGCCCTTCCCTGCCCACCGCCGCGCGGCAGCGGGTGACCGTCGCGGCCCCCGCTGGTGCTTCCGCACGGACCTCCGCGCGGGAGGGAGGGCGACTCCCTCGCGGGCGCCTGGCTGCCCGGCATCGTCTCGGGCCTGACGCCGCGGCGCTGGACGGGACGACGGTCTTCCGGCACGGGCTGACCTCGATGGTCGAGCAGATCCAGGCCTCCGGCGCCCGGGTCGTCGTCCTCGGGGCGCCCCCGGATCTGCAGTCGTGTGCAAGCGGGCTCAGCCAGCCCGCCGACTGCGCCGACGACCTCTGCCCGGCCTTCGTGGACAGCACGCCAGTGTCCGCCGACGGGGTGCACATGACGGCCGAGTACTCGGAGCGGATCGGCGGGTCCGTCGCCCGCGGCGCTACTGGAGAGCTGACAGCCGGCCCGTCGCCGTAGCCAGCTCACCTGACCGTCCGCCGCGCCCGACACCAGGCTGCGCGTCCTCGGCCCCTGCCCACCATGCGGGGCAAGGGGCGAGCGTCCCAGCCCCTCGTGGGGTGCCGAGCCACGCCCGTCCCGCACGGGGCGGGCGAGGAGACGTGCCCCCCCGCAGCCTCCACCGCTGCTCACAGGAGGAAGCAGCGGTGGAGGTTGCGGGGAGGACCCCTCAGGCGGCCGGGGGACGGGGTGTGACACCCGTCCGGGTGGGCCAGCACGTCCGTCGTCCACAGATCGTGGCGACGCCGGCCCGTGGACCGGCTCGTCGGCCTACTGTCCGTCGTCGTCCTGACCAGGTGTGATGACGGGGGTGCCGTGCCGATCGCGACCAGTGCACTGGAGGTCGTCGACGGCGAGGTCCGGGAGCTGATCCGCCGGCGTGGGCTGGACCCGTTCACCGACCCCGGGCCGGTGCGGCTGCTGGTGCGCGACGTGGTGGCCGACTACTCGGAGCGGTCGCTGGCCTCGGCGCTGCCGCCGATCGGTGATCCGGACGCGGTGGTGCGTGACGTGCTGGACCGGGTGGCCGGGTTCGGGCCGCTGCAGCG
>DATIMX010000617.1:0-19084 GCA_035474935.1 Geodermatophilus sp.
CTCCGCGGACGACGAGCGCGGGCTGGCCGAGGCGCCGCGGCAGACCCTCAACCGGCTGCTCTTCCCGGTCCCCACCCGGGAGTTCGAGGCCCACACGGACCAGTACGGGGACACCTCGGTCCTCCCGACCAAGGAGTTCCTCTACGGGCTGCGCTCCGGCGACGAGCACACCATCGACCTCGAACCCGGCGTCCAGCTGCTGATCGGCATCGAGGCGATCAGCGACGCCGACGAGCGCGGCATGCGCACCGTCATGTGCACCCTCAACGGCCAGCTGCGCCCGGTCGCGGTGCGCGACCGCTCGATCGACGCCACGGTCAAGGCCGCCGAGAAGGCCGACCGCAGCGACCCCGGCCAGATCGCGGCACCGTTCGCCGGCGTGGTCACCCTCCAGGTGAAGGAGGGCGACCCCGTGGAGTCCGGGCAGGCGATCGCCACCATCGAGGCGATGAAGATGGAGGCCGCCATCACCGCCCCGGTCGCCGGCACCGTCAACCGTGCCGCCATCGGCCAGGTGACGCAGGTCGAAGGTGGAGATCTCCTGGTGGTCGTGCGCTGATGACGCCCGGGCATCACCTGCCGCCCACCACTGAAGGTGAGCTCCGGACGGACCTCCTGGTGCCGAACGGCCGTGCCCGCTGCGTGCCCGTAGTACGGGCACGTAGCGGCTGTTGGGGGTAGCCAGCGGTCTGAACAATTCCGGCCTTGACCTGCGGAAACGATTGATCGGCGTTGGTTCGGGGACCCCCTATATCAGGCTTGAAAGCCGCTAGGAGTTCACAGCTCCTCGTGGGTTCGAATCCCACGCCCTCCGCCCCAGGTCAGCTGCGGATGAGCAGTTCGCCGCCGTCCACGCGGAAGTCGTGGTGCAGCTCGCGGAGGACCGCCAGACCGTCGACGTCGACGGCGCCCACGCCGCGGAGGTCGAGCACCACGCGGTCGTGGCCGGCGTCGCGGAGCCGGTCGGCCGTGCCCCGCACCAGGTCCGCGCCGCTCGAGGTCAGGTGGCCGCTCACCGTGATCAGTCCCGCCCGCCGGTCGACGACCTCGCTCAGCACCCCGCCGGTCACGCGTCCTCCTCGCCGGTCACGCGTCCTCCTCGCCGGCGCTCGTCGGCCACGGGTCCGGCGGTGCTGTGCCCTCGCGTGACCGCGCGAGCTCGGTCACGCGACCGCCAGCGCGGGCTCGCAGACCAGCACCCGCCACAGGCCGGTCCGGTGCAGCAGCTCCTCGGTGCGGCGGTCGGCGCCGCGCAGCACCACCCCGCCACCGCGGGCCCGGCAGATGCGGTGCGCCCACAGCAGGACGGCGACGACGGCGTCCGGCAGGCGCTGCACCCCGGAGACGTCGACCACCAGGGAACCGGCGCCGGCGTGCAGCGTGCCGAGCAGCAGCCAGCGGACGTCGGCCAGACCGTCGGCGAGCAGCCGGTCGTCGAGGTGGACCGTCACCTCCTGCGCCCGGGCCGGCGCGGGTGCCATCGTCACAGACGTCCTCCTCGTGATCACTGATCGCTATCCTGCGCGCACGGTCTGACAGTTTCCTGGGCCTGAGATGGGAGTCCGCTGTCGCCGCGTCACCCGCGCGGGGGAGGCCTGCTGGAGCCGCACCGCCGGGACGACGATGGAGGGGCATGCATCTCGCCGACTCGCTGCGTGCGCGGGAGCCGCGCGCCTCGGCGCACTCGATCGTCCTGATCACGGGCGTCTCCACCGTCGTCCTGGCGCTGCTCACGACGTTCGGGCCCAACTCGGTCAGCAGCGCGACGCAGGCCGCCTCCTGGGCGGGGGTCGCCGCGCTGGTCGCGACGATCGCGCTGTGCGTCCTCGTCCCGGCCGAGCGGCTGGACCGCAGGGGCGCCTTCCCCCTCATGGGCGTGGGCGGCGTGCTGCTGACCTGCGTGCTGAACGTGCTGACCGACGACCCCTCCGCCGGCGCCCAGGCGTTCCTCGCCTTCCCGGTGCTCTGGGCGGCGTCGCACCTGCGCTGGGCCGCCGTCGCCCTGGTGACGGGCGTGGCCGTGGTGGGCAACGGGATCACCCAGTCGCTGCTCCAGCCCGTCGAGCCGGCGATGCACGACCAGCTCGTCATCGGGACCGTGCTCGTCGTGGCGGCCGTGATCCTGGTCCGGACCGTCTCGACGCAGGACCGCCTGGTCGCGGCGCTGCAGCAGCAGGCCGACGTCGACCCGCTCACCGGACTGGTCACCCGGCGGGTCCTGGACGACGCCCTGACCGGAGCCCTCGAGCGGGACCCGACCGGCACCGGGACGGCGCTGGTCCTGCTGGACGTCGACTCGTTCAAGCAGATCAACGACGCGCACGGCCACCCCGTGGGGGACGACGCGCTGGTCCACCTCTCCGGCCTGGTCCGGCGCCAGGTGCGGGCCGGGGACGCCGTGGTCGGCCGCCTCGGCGGTGACGAACTCGCGCTGCTGCTGCCCGGCTGCACCGCCGGGACCGCGGCCCGGCGCGCCCGGGAGCTCGTCGAGGCGGTGCGGGCCTCACCGCTGCCGCGCGCCGACGGCGACGCACTGCCGCTGTCGATCAGCGTGGGGGTCGCCCACGCGCCGCTGCACGCCGCCTCCGTGCGGGAGCTCTACGCCGCCGCCGACGCGGCGCTGTACCAGGCCAAGCGGGCCGGCCGCGACCGCGTCGAGGTCGCCGTCAGTCCCGTTCCCGGACCAGCCGACGGGCTGCCGCGGCAACGGTCCGCCCCGTGAGCCGTCCCTCGGCCAGGCCGAGGGCCACCACGTCGTCGAAGACCCGCTGGTCCGCGCCGGCCGCGCGGACGGCGGCATCCATCAGCCGCGGCCAGCGGGAGAGCTCGGAGGCGACCCGGGTGGCGCGCAGGTGCGCGCCGAGCCGCCGCCGCAGCGCTTCCCGGTACCGGGCGCCCGCGCCGGCCCCCGCGGACCACGCCGCACCCGCCAGCGCGCCGGAGAGGACGGCGTAGAAGATGCCCTCCCCGGTCAGCGGGTTGACCAGCGACGCGGCGTCGCCGGCCAGCAGCACCCGGCCGTCGGGCAGCCGCGGCCGGCCGGTGGACAGCGGCAGCCGGTGCGCGCGCAGCCCCTCGGGCGCCACGCCGGGCAGCAGCCGGTGCAGCCCCTCGACCAGCGCCGCGCGGGTCGCGCCGCCGGACACCAGCTCGCCGTAGCCGACGTTGGCCCGCCCGTCGCCGAGCGGGAAGGACCACGCGTAGGCCGGCCACCGCTGCTCGGTGGTCACCAGCACCTGGGTGGCGCCCTGGCCGGGCAGCGCGGGCGCGTAGCCGCGGATGGCCACGGCCAGCCGGTCCGGGCGGTTGGACCCCAGCCCGAGCGCCCGGCGGACGACGGACTCCGCGCCGTCCGCCCCGACGAGCACGCCCGCCCGCACGGTGCCGTCGACGGTCACGCCGTCCGCGTCGGCCGCCAGGGTGCGCACGGTGGACCGGCGGAACTCCGCCCCGGCCGCCCGTGCCGCCGCCAGCAGCCGGGCGTCGAGCACCTCCCGGGGGACGACGGACGACGGCCGGTGCGTGTCGCGCTCGACGACCGCCCCGTCCGGCGAGCGCAGCGCGAGCCGGGGGACCGGCGGGTACCCGGAGGTGAGCGCGGCCGGGTCGACGCCCAGGCCGGCCAGGACGTCGAGCGCCTCGGGGGCCACGCCGTCGCCGCACACCTTGTCGCGGGGGAAGTCGGCGCGGTCGAGCACCAGCACCGAGGCACCGCTGCGCCGGGCGGCCAGCGCCGCGGCCGATCCGGCCGGGCCGCCTCCCACCACGACGACGTCCCAGCGCTCCACGCGACCGACGCTAGGCGCTCGGTGCGGGCCCCACCCGGTCAGGGCGGGGTCGGCGCCCACTTCCGCGCAGGGTGCTCGTAGCGCTCGACGAAGGCCAGCAGCTCCTCCACGTCGGTGACCACGCCCAGCGCGTCCAGCCGGCGGCCGTCGAGGTAGCCGTCGTCGACCATGCGGCGCAGCTGGGCCAGCAGCGGCTGCCAGAACCCGTCGACGTCCACCAGGACGGCCGGCTTGGCGTGCAGGCCGAGCATCCCCCAGGTCCAGGCCTCGAACAGCTCCTCCAGCGTGCCGGCCGCGCCGGGCAGCGTGACGAAGGCGTCGGCGAGCTCGGCCATGCGCGCCTTGCGCTCGTGCATGGAGCCGACCACCTCCAGCTGCGGCAGTCCGGGGTGCGCGAGCTCGTCGTCCACCAGGTGCTGGGGGATGACGCCGACGACGTCGCCGCCGGCGGCCAGGGCGGCGTCGGCGACCACGCCCATCAGCCCGGCGCGGCCGCCGCCGTAGACGATGCCGACGCCCGCGCGGGCGAGCCCGGCGGCGAACCCGGCCGCGGCGGATCGGTGGGACGGCGGCCCGCTCTGGGACCCGGTGAAGACGGCGACGCGCACGACGTCGAGCCTGTCACGGCGGCGCCGGCACTCCGGACGGGGTTCACTGAGGGCGTGTTCTCTCCGACCGACGGCTGGGTGACCTGCGCGCTCGGCCACCGGCACTGGGGCCGGGTCGGCGCGGCCGGGCTGCTGGTGCACCGCGCCGGCGTCGACGGCCCGGAGCTGCTGCTGCAGCACCGGGCCGTCTGGTCGCACCACGGCGGCACGTGGGGGACGCCCGGCGGCGCGCTGCACGCCGGGGAGTCCCCGCAGCACGGCGCCCTCCGGGAGGTGCAGGAGGAGCTGGGTCTGCTGCCGGAGGACCTGGAGCTCGGTCGGTCCTCGGTCGACGACCACGGCGGCTGGTCGTACACGACCGTGCTGGCCCGCCCGCTGCGCGACATCGAGCCGGGCGACCTGGAGCTGGACGGCGAGAGCGACGGCGTGGCCTGGATCGCGCTCGGCGACCTGGTGTCGGTGCCGCTGCACCCGGGCTTCGAGGCGTCGCTGTACCGCCTGCACGACCTGCTCTCCGCCTGAGCCCCGCCGGTCCCCGTCAGGCGGGGGTCACCGTCGCGGTGAGCGCGCGGTGGTCGCCGACCGGCAGCACGGTGGTCGCGCCGTCGCTCCCGCGCAGCCCGTCCCCGACGGCCAGCAGGTGGTCCAGCTGGGCCCGCGGAGCGGACGCCGGGTAGCTCGGCGCGCGCACGAGCGGCGTCGCCCGCAGCAGCCGGGCTGGCAGCGCGCCGGGCAGGTTCAGGTCGCCGGCCAGCACCACCGGGCCGGGCATCCCGGCGATCCACCGGCGCAGCCGCAGCAGCTGGCGCACGGCGGTGTGCGGGGCGAACGACAGGTGGGTGGCGACGACGGTCAGCGCACCCAGCCGGGCGGCCACGGCGGCCCGCGGCTCGTCGGGGAACCACCACCAGCGCACCCGTCCGGTGCGCGGGTCGAGGCCCTGCACCGGCAGCCGCGCCCGGCCGGAGCCCAGGTCCAGCACCGACCACTCGAGCACCGGCAGCCGGCTGAGCAGCGCGATCCCGTAGAGCGGGCCGTCCGCGGGGGTGTGCGGGCCGCGCAGCACCGGCCCGGCCGGGGACCAGCTGCGGAAGGGGTCCGGGGTGCCGGCCACCGTGGCCGCGGCGCGCCAGTCCACGGCGCCGAGCCCGGCGGCCAGAGCGGCGGCCTGGTCGACGCGCTGGGAGCGGGGCTGCCCGGCGTCGACCTCCTGCACGGCGAGCACGTCGACGTCCAGGCCGGCGACCGCCTTCTCCAGGCCATCGGCGTCGAGGACCGGACCGCCCGGACTGCGGCCCGAGGCCACGTTGACGGTGCCGACTCGCACGGCGGGCCCCTCGGACACCCCGGCGACGGTACCCCCGGCAGGGGGCGGGGCCGTCCCGTCGAGGTGCCGCTGCGTGCACAGGTGCCTACCCTGTGCACGCCCCGTCCTCGACGTTGAGGGAGCCGGCCGGTGTCCTCCCGCCCGCGCCACCTCGCCGCCGGCACCGACCGCCCGCGGCGGACCCGGGCCGCCCTGCTCCCGGACGCGGTGCTCTGCCGGGTGCCCCTGGCGCTGTTCCTCCTCGCCGGGTGCCTCGCCGCCGCGGCCCTGGTGATGATCGTCATCGCCCCCGACCCGACGAGCAGGGGCAGCGACCGCGACGCCTCCGGCGCGACGACCGTCCGGCCCGGCGACCCCGGCGAGGGCATCGGCGCGCCGGCCCGGAGGACGCCGCCGCTCCCGGCTCCCGCCGCGACGCAGAGCCCGGTCGAGGCGCCCGGCGGCGTGCCCGTGGCAGGCGCACCGGTGGGCGACGCGGTGACGGGCGACCCGGCACCCGGCGACCCGGCAGCCGGCGCCCCCGGGGCGGCCGATCCGGCGGTGCCGGGCGGGACCGTCCCCGTGGGCGACGTACCGGCCGCCGTCCGGCCCGGCAGCGGTGCCGCGGCCGCGGGTTCGGGCACTGCCGGGACGTCGTCCGCCGGGGAGACGGCGTCCCGGCAGAGGAGCGGCGGCACCGCGGCCGGCCGTCCGGCGGGTGGCGCGAGCGGGGGCTCCAGCAGCGGATCGGGCGGGAGCCCGACCGGTGGTGGGTCGACCGGCGGTGCCGATGGCGGCTCGACGGGCGGCGGTGCCCCGGCGCCCCAGCCGCCGGCGCCCATCCCCGCGCCGGCACCCCAGCCGCGGTCCTGCCTGTGCGAGACGGTCGAGGAGGTGGAGGACGGCCTCGGTGGCGTCGTCGGTGGGGTGACCGACGGGGCGGGACGGGTGGTCGGCGGCCTCCTGCCGTGACCGGCCGGCCCCGGCGCTAGGTTCGGTCCATGACCGCCCGCGACGACGTCTCCGAGATCTTCGACAGCGCGGCGTGGCAGCCGGTCGAGGGCCTCGACCTCGCCGACATCACCTACCACCGGGCCGTCGACGCGGGGGTCGTGCGCATCGCCTTCGACCGGCCCGAGGTGCGCAACGCGTTCCGCCCGCAGACCGTCGACGAGTTGATCGCCGCGCTGGAGCACGCCCGGCTGTCCACCGACGTCGGCTGCGTGCTCCTCACCGGCAACGGGCCGAGCCCCAAGGACGGCGGCTGGGCGTTCTGCTCCGGCGGCGACCAGCGCGTCCGCGGTCGGTACGGCTACGAGCACGACAAGGGCCGCTCGAGCGGCCGGTTGCACGTGCTGGAGGCGCAGCGGCTGATCCGCTTCATGCCCAAGGTCGTCATCTGCGTCGTCCCCGGGTGGGCGGCCGGCGGCGGGCACAGCCTGCACGTCGTCTCGGACCTGACGCTGGCCAGCGCCGAGCACGCCCGGTTCAAGCAGACCGACGCCGACGTGGGCAGCTTCGACGGCGGCTTCGGCTCGGCCTACCTCGCCCGGCAGGTCGGCCAGAAGTACGCCCGCGAGATCTTCTTCCTCGGCGACGAGTACTCCGCCGAGGACGCGCACCGCATGGGCATGGTCAACCGCGTCGTCCCGCACGCCGAGCTGGAGCGGACCGCGCTGGACTGGGGGCGGCGGATCGTCGCCAAGAGCCCGACCGCGCAGCGGATGCTCAAGTACTCGTTCAACCTCATCGACGACGGGCTGGTCGGCCAGCAGCTGTTCGCCGGCGAGACGACGCGGCTGGCCTACATGGCCGAGGAGGCCGTCGAGGGTCGGGACGCGTTCCTCGAGAAGCGGGACCCGGACTTCGGCCGTTTCCCCTGGCACGTCTAGCAGAAGGACCCCGTCCTCCTCACGCCTCGCGAGCTCGGCGCGAGCCTCTGGACGGGGCCACGGTCAAGAACTCGGTGTTCGAAGGAGGACGAAGTGATCGTCGAGGTGGTGGGCGGCGCCGACGAGCGGCCCGAGGTGCGGGTGGTCGACGTCGACGACCTGACCGCGGTGTACCTGGCCCTCGGTGCGGTGACCGACGAGGAGGCCGACCAGGCGCTGCGGGACGCCGGCCTCGGCCGGCTGGAGGACGCGCAGACCGGCGTGCTCGAGGTCGTGGCGCTGCGGGCGGCGGCCGAGCCGCAGGCCGGCGGTGGCGACTGGGCGCAGCGGTGGGACGGCGTGGTCACGGAAGCGGCCGACGCGGGACGCCTGGTGGACGACGGCTCGGGTCTGCAGGTCCGGGTCGAGAGCGCCGCCGGCGCCTGACGCGCAGGGCGACGGGGTCGGCGACCCGGGTCCTTTCCGGAACGTGGAACCACCGAAAAAGGTCGAAACATCCGGGCGTCGTCGTTGTGGCGACTCCGGGTGCACGTCACCATGGCCTCGTGACCCGTATCTCCCTGGTCTCGGCGTGAGCGGCACGCCGGGGCGTCCGCTGAGCGCTGAACTGTCCGAGCAGCTGCTCTCCGTCGCGGTCGACATCCTGGCCGACGAGGGCTGGGGCAAGCTCAACAGCGACCGCGTCGCTGCCCGTGCCCATGCCGGCAAGGCCGGCATCTATCGGCGCTGGCCCACGATGGCCGCGATGGCGCGCTCGGCGGTGGGACGCTTCACGCTCGTCCGGGTGCCACCGGACCAGGGCTCGCTCCGCGACGACCTGGCCGCGCTCATCGACCGGTGGCGCCGGCCCCTGGACCGCGAGGAGCGGGCGGCGGCCAGCCTGGTGGGCGCCGCCCGCCACGAGGAGGACCTGCGCGCCGGGCTGGAGGCCGCGCTGGTCCGCCCGCTCGCCGCGGCCGTGCAGACGATCGGCGCCCGGGAGGCCGAGCGGGGGCAGGCGGTCCCCGCCGCACGGCTGGCGCTGCTGTGCTCGGTGATCGAGGCGTTCTGGTGGCAGCGCTACACCTCCGCCCGCGGCCCCATGAGCCGTGAGGAGGTGCAGCACGTGCTGGACGACGTGCTGCTGCCGCTGGTGGCGCCCGACGAGGAGCGCGCTGCCGTCTGAGGTCAGCCGGTGGGCCTCAGCCCTTTGCTCGCCGGTGGGGACATCGCCGGTGGGGATATCGCCGGTGGGGATATCGCCGGTGGGGACATCGCCGTGCCCAGCCCGCTGAACACCTGGTCGGCGACCGAGCAGGCCAGGGTGACGCCCTGCTCGGTGTCACCGAGCACGGCACCGGCCGGGCCGGTGAGCAGCCCACGGTGCTGGACCATCAGCGTGCGGAGGGCGGCCAGCCAGACCGCGGCGGTCACCGACGCGGCCGTGCGGACGTCCTCGGGGATCGCGGGGGCGCCGCCCTCGGTCGTCCAGACCTCGTAGAGCGCGTCACCGAGCCGCCCGGTCGCCTCGTGGTGCAGCTCGCGCTCGCGGGCACGCAGTGCGGGCGAGGCCTCCAGCGTGGCGTCGAACAGCCGGCCCTCGGGAGTCGTGAGCTGCCGGACGTGCAGGGCGACCCGGTCGACGAGGTAGGCGTGCAGGGCGTCGAGGGGGGCGGTGCCCCGGGGACGGGAACGCACCGCCTCGGCCGCGCCCTCCACCCACGGCGTGTGCCCGTCGAAGAAGAGGTCCTCCTTCGTCGGGAAGTGGTTGAAGACGGTCTGGACAGCGACGTCCGCCGCGGCGGCGATGTCCGCGATGGTGACTCCCTCGAAGCCGCGCTCGGCGAACAGCCGCTGCGCGGTCTCGCGGATCAGCGTCCGGGTCCGCGCCTTCTTCCGAGCGCGCCGGTCCATGACCTCACTCACGGTGTCAGGTTAACTCCGTCCCGTACATGCCACGGTGTGCTCCCCCTTACCGGGCCATTGTGCGCTCGGACCGGTCGGCCAGCACGCTCCTTCCTCCACTTCCACCCGGATGAGCAGATCGACCACCACCTCGGGATGGGCGGCGACGTCGGCCACGGGGGTGTGCCGGCGGGCCGGCGCGTCGCCGTCCGCCCCCGGGCCGCGTGGCGGATGGCATCACACTCCCAGGGTGCCTCACGTACGGCGGTGTGTCGCTGGGGTGCGCGGCCGCCCGGGGCGTCGGTCACGCGTCCGACCTGCGGTTGCGCGCTGCGTGGGAGGGGCAGGACCCCGCCATGGACGCACCGAGCACCGGCACCCCCGTCCGCGTCGGACTCGTCGGAGCCGGCGGCGTCGGAGCCCGCCACGCGCGGACGCTGGCGGGCTTCCCCGACGTGGAGCTGGTCGGCGTGACCGATGCCGTCCCCGGTGCCGCCGACGCGCTCGCCGGCGAGCTGGGCGTGCCGGTCGTCGAGGACGTCGACCGGCTGCTCGCCCAGCGGCTGGACGGCGTCTGGCTGTGCGTGCCGCCCTTCGCGCACGGCGAGCTGGAGCTGGCCGCCGTCCGTGCGGGCGTCCCCTTCTTCGTCGAGAAGCCGCTGGCCACCGGGGTCGCCGTCGCCGAGGAGGTGGCACGGGCCGTGGCCGGGGCCGGGCTGCCCACCGCGACCGGCTACCACTGGCGACACCTGGACACGGTCGCCGCCGCCCGCGCCGTCTGCGCCGCGCACCGGCCCCGGCTGGTCTCCGCGACGTGGTGGGACAAGGTGCCGCCGCCGGCCTGGTGGTCGCGGCGGGAGCGCTCCGGCGGACAGGTGGTCGAGCAGCTCACCCACGTGCTGGACCTGGCCCGGGTGCTGGCCGGTGAGGTGGCCGAGGTCCGCGCCACGGCCGCGCCGTCCACCGCGGAGGGCCGCGACGTCGACGACGCGACCGCCGCTCTGCTCGCGTTCGAGTCCGGCGCCGTCGGCACGGTGACCGCGGCCTGCTCACTGCCGGGCAAGCTGGCCGCGGGCCTCGACGTGGTGTGCGACGGCGCGGCGGTCGAGCTCACCGAGACCTCGCTGTCCGTCACCACCGCCGACGGCGCGCAGCGCCGCGAGCCGCGGGTCGACGGGCGCACCGCGGTCGACCGGGCGTTCGTCGACGTGCTGGCCGGCGGCGCAGCGGCGGAGGGGCTGGTCGGCTACGCCGAGGCGCTGCGCACCCACCGGGTCGCGGTGGCGATCGCCGAGTCGGCCCGCACCGGAGAGGCCGTCCGGCCCTGACTCAGCGCAGCGCACGCTGCCGGCGGCGGGACGGGAGCCGGCCGCGGGACCGGGTGGAGGCCCGCGCGCGGGCCAGCGTCGCGGCGTAGAGCCGCTCGTAGCCGTCGGCCATCACGGCCGGGGCGAAGCGGCGGCGGGCCTCGGCGGCGCAGGTCTCCGGATCGATCTCGTCGAGCCGCTCCAGCGCCGCGGTGAACGCCGCCTCGTCGGTGGCGAGGAAGCCGGTGCGGCCGTCGTCCACCAGGGAGGGCAGGCAGCCGCGGGCCATGGCGACCACCGGCGTCCCGGCGGCCAGGGCCTCGCAGACGGCGGTGCCGCCGGGCTCCTCCCAGCGGATGGGGAACAGCACCCCGCGGGAGGTGCGCAGCAGCTCCTCCTTCGCCGCACCGCCGACGCTGCCGATCCAGCGCGCGGCTCCGCCGTCGAGGTGCGGGTCGACGTGCTGGAGGAACCACGCCACGTCGGGGTGCGAGCGGGCCGGGTGGCCGGGGGTGCCGAGGGCCGCCTCCAGCGCCTCCCGGTCCGGCAGCCCGCCGACCGGGCCGGCGAGCACCAGGGGGACGCCGGCCGCGCGGCAGGCGCGCAGGGCGGTGTCGATGCCCTTGGGCTCGCACAGCCGGGCCAGCACCAGGACGGAGCCGGAACGGTCCGTCCGCGGCACGGGAGGTGGGCCGTCGACCGGCACCGACAGCGGGACGACGCCGACCACCTGCTCGCGCAGCGCCGCCGGCGCCTGCGCCACCTGGGTGTCGGAGACGCCGGCGAACCAGACCCGGCCCCCGCCGTCGAAGGAGCCCCAGAAGTCGGCGTTGCGATGGGTGTCCCAGTGCAGCGTGGCCAGCGTCGGCGGGGCGGCGTCCCCCAGGCCGGCGAGCAGGGCCGGGCCGACCACCTCGACGTGGCTGTGCACGAGGTCGAAGGGCTCGCCGGCCAGCGCGTGCTCGGCGAGGGTCGCCAGCACGACCTGCTCGTGCGCGTGCGCGGTGCCGACCACCTGGGGGTACGGCCCGCCGAGCTGCTCGAACCGGCCGCTGGGGAAGGCGCTGACCAGCCCGTCGACCGGCAGCGTCGAGTCGCCCACCGAGGCCAGGACGACGGTGTGCCCCCGGGCGCGCAGCTCGGTGGTCAGCGTGGCCACCACGTTCTCCAGACCGCCGTAGCCCGGCGGCGGCACCGGCAGCCACGGGCCGGCGTCCATCAGGATCTTCACGACCGGCCCCTCGGTCGGCCCTCGGCGGCGCGGACCGACCGCATCGGCGGGCGCTGCACCACCCCGACGTCCCAGCTGACGCCCTCGAGGCCGTCGGCCGTGCGCAGGAACTGCAGCAGCTCGCGCTCCGGCCGCTCGGTGCCGGGCCGGCGGGCCAGCGCGGTCTGCAGGATCTGCCCGGCCATGCGGCCGAGGGCCGCGTCGGCCTGGTGGGTGTGCTGCCGGGTGCCGAGGTCGACCTGGGCGAGGGCGTCGAGGCCGGCCAGGGCCACCAGGTCGACGAGCAGGCCGAGCTCGACGCCGTAGCCGGAGACGAACGGCACCTGCTCGAGCAGCTCGCGGCGGCCGGCGTACTCCCCGGACAACGGCTGGACGAAGCCGGCCAGCTCGGGCCAGAAGGCGTTGAGCAGCGGTCGGGCGACCAGCTCGGTGACCCGGCCGCCGCCCGAGGGGACGATGCCGTCGGTGGTGGTCAGCGGCCGGTCGTAGAGCGCCTTGACGTAGCCGACGGTGGGATCGGTGAGCAGTGGGCCGAGCAGGCCGACGACGAACTGCGGGTCGAAGGCGATGAGGTCGGAGTCGACGAAGACCAGCAGGTCGCCGCTGGTCGCGGCCAGCGACTTCCACAGCGCCTCGCCCTTGCCCGGCCGGCTGCCGTGCCGGGGGAGCACCGTGTCGACGGAGACGACGCGGGCACCGGCCGCGGCCGCCACCTCCGCCGTGCGGTCGCTGGACCCGCTGTCGACGACGACCACCTCGTCGACCAGCGGGCAGCGCTCGACCAGTTCCTCGCGGATGGTGGCTACGATGCTGCCCACGGTGCGTTCCTCGTCGAGGGCCGGGAGCACCACGCTCACGGTGCAGCCGTGGGACCTCTTGGCGGTGACCAGCTCTGGCGCCTGCCAGGTCTCCGCGGTGAAGGTCCGGTGATCGAGCCAGCGTCGGACGTCAGGGCGCACGCGTCTCCTCCAGGCCGGGTGTCGACGTCGCTGTCGGCACGGCGGTCCCCGTCGGGCGCCAGGATGCACGAGAACCGGGGGTTTCGGCCGCTGTCCGCGTCCCGTTCCCGGCCCGCGGGGTGTGCTGCCGGACGCTCACCCCCTGCCCCGCATGGTGGGCAGCGTCCGATCGTCCGGAGGGCCAGTCACGCTGCGTGCCCATGGCCGCGGGGTGTGAGCACCCCCTGCGGATGCTCAACCCCTGCTTCCTCCTGGAAGCAGGGCCTGAGGTTGGCCAGGTGGAGGTGCTGGCGACCTCAGCCGACGACGACGTCGCCGAGCGGCGCCCGGTACTCGGCCACCGTCGCCATCGGCGGCCGCTCGTCGACGGCCACCGCCGTGCTGTGCGGCACGAACCCGGCGCCGTCGTGCCGGAACTGGGTGAGCAGCCCGCCGGCCTGCCCCCGCCCCGCCCGGGCGAGCACCGTCGACACGACCTGCCCCGCCATCCGGCCCAGCGCCTCCTGCCCCTGCGAGATGTGCCGGCGCACGCCGAGGTCCACCTGCGCCAGCCCGGCCAGCCCGACGAGCTGCAGCAGGTCGACCAGGAGCCCGACCTCCACGCCGTAGCCCGACACGAACGGCACCCGCTCCAGCGCCGACCGCCGTCCGGCGTACTCGCCGCCCAGCGGCTGCACGAACCCGGCCAGCTCCGGCCACAGCGCGTTGAGCAGCGGCCGCGCGGTCAGCTCGGTGACCCGACCGCCGCCGGCGGGGACGCCGGCGCCGCCCACGTCGAGCGGCCGGGTGTAGCAGCCCTTGACGTACTCGACCTGCGGGTCGGTCAGCAGCGGCTCCAGCAGGCCGGGCACGAAGTGCCGCACGTCGCCGAGCAGGTCGGCGTCGAGGAAGACGACGAGGTCGCCGGTGGTCGCGGCCAGCCCCTTCCACAGCGCCTCGCCCTTGCCCGGGCGGCTGCCGTGCCCCGGCAGCACGTCCGCCGCGGCGACGACGTCGGCCCCGGCCGCGCGGGCCACCGCGGCGGTGGCGTCGGTCGAGTCGGAGTCGACGACGAGCAGCTCGTCGACCAGCGGCACCCGCTGGACCCACTCCTCGTGCAGGTCGGCGACGAGTCCGCCGACGGTCGCCTCCTCGTCCCGGGCGGGGAGGACGACGCTGACCCGGTGCTGCCCGCGGCGCTTGGCACGCAGCAGCGCGTCGAGGTCGAGTGCGTCGAGGGAGGGAGCCGACGTGGTCCGGGACTCGAACCAGGCGCGCGCATCGGGTCGCATCGGCCCACTCTCGGTCAGGTGATCGCCGCGACGCCACGGGGCGCACCGGAGTTCACGTGGACGTCACCGCCTGTGCGGCGGCAGGTCACACCGGGACGTCGGAGGAGCGCCGCGCCGTCGCGCTGAGTGCACCGACGGCGGCGCCGTCCCCGGTCGGTTCGGGGTGGCCCAGATCGGTGAGCCAGCCGCGCAGGACCCGGTGCAGCGCCTCGGCGCCGACGACCTCGCCCGGCGTCCGGAACGAGCGCGGGTGCAGCAGGAAGGCGTGCTGCTGCGGGCCGCCGAGGCCGCCGTGCGAGCCGACGTGCGGCTCGAACGCGGAGGCCTCGTCGGTGGCCGGGTCGTAGCGGCTGTTGATGACGACGTCCGGGCAGTGCGGGAACGTCGAGCCGCGGGCCACCAGGCCGGCGGCGTGCGGGCCGTAGGGCAGCAGCGGGTCCTCGCCGACCACCTCGCCCGTCGCCAGGCGGTGCAGCCCGTCGCGGCCGAGCACCACCGGGCCGTGCTCCTCGGAGTGCACGAGCAGGAACCCGACGCCGTCGTGGTCGACCAGGCCGGGCAGCAGTGCCGGCCAGTGCCGCTCGATCTCCTCCAGCGACACCCGGCCGGGGATGTCGGCGAAGGACACCATCGCGGTGTGGCCGGAGACGGCGACGACCACCCCCGGGGCCACCCGCGGCACCCGGCCCTCGCGGTCGGCGGGCAGCTCGTGCGCGTGCGGCACGCCCTCGGCACGCTCCACCCGCTCGCGCAGCCGGCGGGCGATCGGCCCGCCCTCGGCCAGCGCCGCGCCGACCTGCCAGCTCTCGGTGAGCCGCCGGCTGTCCCGCGGGCCGGTGAGGTGGCCGGCCGCCAGCTCGCCGCGTCCGCCGCAGAGCCGGCCGACCAACTGCTCGACGGTCTCCCCGAACCGGGTGGCGAAGGACTCGCCCTGCGTCTGGCCGTGGTCGGAGAGGCAGACCAGGTGGTACTCGCGCGGCGCGAGCTGGGCGGCGCGGTGCAGCCGGCCGATCTGCTGGTCGATGCTGCGGAGCACGGCCAGGCTGTCGGCCCGCTCGAGTCCGCCGTGGTGGGCCGCCTCGTCGTAGCCGAGGAAGTCCGCGTAGGCCACCGGCCGGCCGGCGAGCATGTCCTCCAGCAGCGCGAAGACCACGACGTCGCGGGAGATGACCGTCGTCCCCGGGCGGGCCAGCGGGTAGACGCCACCGCGCGACACCCGCGGCCGGACGTCGTCCCGGCGCTCGCGGGCGGCGGCGACGAGCTCGCGGTACACGTCGACGAGGGAGCCCGCGATGGTGCGCAGCGCGTTGCCCGGGTCGGCGAAGTAGGCGTAGTAGCCCGTGCCGGCGCGCTGCCGCCGCTGCCGCGCCCGCCGGCTGGCCGCGGGGACGACGTACGCCAGCGAGCTCATCGTGAGGCTGACGTGCTCGGCGTCCCCCGTGAACAGGTTGCCGTGGCTGGCCCCGCCGCCGGAGAGCAGCCCGCGGCCGTCGGAGTGCGCCCGCTCGATCTCGGCGGCGTCGGTCGGCGAGGAGACCCGGACGATCCGGTCGCGGTCCTTGTCGTACCAGCGGAAACCCGGGATGTCGGCGTTGGAGCCGTGCAGGATGCCGCAGACCGAGGCGCCGGTCTGCGAGCTCCAGTCGGTGTGCCAGGTGCTCAGCACGTGGCTGCCCGAGCGCAGCCAGGCGGCCAGGTTCGGCATCGAGCCGTCGCGGACGGCGCGGCGGGCGGTGTCGTAGGAGAGCGCGTCGATCTGCAGGAACAGCACGCCGGGCGGGCACGGCTCGCCTTCCGCCGTCCCCCGGGCCCGGCGGCGCGCGCGGCGGAAGAAGAGTTCGTCCTGGTTCAGCGCGAGCACGCTGCTGACCAGCCCGGACACCCCGGCCATGGCGACGCCGACGACGACCGCGGTGCGCAGGTCGGCGATGACGACGCCGGGCACGAGGAAGGACAGGCCGAGCACCGCGGCCCCCAGCAGGAGGAAGCTGCCCAGGCCGAAGGTGAAGAAGGCCAGCGGCAGCGCGACCCGCATGACCAGCGGCCACACGACGCCGGTGAGCAGGCCGAGCAGCAACGCGATCAGCGGCGGCTGCCACCACGACGGCATCGTGAACGCGCCGAGCCAGCGGTCGAGGACGGCCAGCGCGGCGGTGGTGGCCGCCCAGGTGAGGACGACGCGCGCCGGCGTGCGGCCCCGCTGGAGCACCCGCCCGGAGGGTGCGGTCATGCCGGGCCGCAGGTCGAGGGGTCCGGCTCGGGCTCCGGGTCGGGGGTGCGCCGGCGGCGCGCGCCGACCACGTTGAGCACCGCACCCACGAGGAGCACCAGCACGGTGGCCAGCAGGACGGCGATCAGCGGCGAGTCGAAGATGCCGCCGCTGACCACGCCGAGGGCGGCGTAGGCGACCGCCCAGAGGAACGCGGCGAGCAGCGACGCCGGCAGCAGCCGCCGCCACGGGTAGGCCAGCGCGCCGGCGGCCAGCAGCACCGGGATGCGACCCGCGGGCAGCAGCCGGCCGACGACGATGATCTGCCAGCCGTGCCGGCGGAATTGTTCCCGGACCTCCTCGATGCGCTCGGCGTGCTGGCCGCGGGCGACCCAGCGGACCGCCGCAGGCCCGCCGAACCGGCAGATGGCGAAGGTGACCACGTCGCCGACCCAGGCGCCGAGCGTGGCCACCAGCACGACGAGCACGAGGTCGAGCTCGTCGGCGGTCACGGCGAAGGCCGCGCCCGCGCCGACCACCGCCCCGGTGGGGACGACGGGCACCACCGAGCCGAGCAGCACGCCGCCGAAGAGGACGGGGTAGCCGATCGAGCCGTCGGTCCAGCCGGCCGCGAGCGCGCTCACGACGTCGTCCCGACCGGGTCCGGCAGCGGCACCGCGCGGCCCGGCTCGGCGACGACCACGGCGGTGTCCAGGTCGCGGGCGGCGACCGCGGCGGCGAAGTCGCGCGGCGGCTCGGTGAGCAGCCGGCGCATCCTCGGCAGGTGCGCGGTGCCGGACAGCGCGAGGGTGCCCCAGTGCACGGGGACGGCGACCCGCGGCCGCACCCGCGCCGCCGCCTCGGCCGCGCCCGCCGGGTCGAGGTGGCCGGGGCCGAGCGTGAGCCCCCACCCCCACACCGGCAGCAGGGCGACGTCGACGCCGCGCCCGCCGAGCAGCGACATCGCGTCGGTCAGGTCGGTGTCGCCGGCGGCGTACACGGTGCGTCCGCCGCCCTCGACCAGGTGGCCGACCGCGCCGGTGTCCGGGCCGTGGGTCAGCCGCGGGCCCCAGCGGTGCCCGGAGTGATCGGCGGGCACGGCGGTCACCCGCAGCGCGCCGTGGGGAATCGTCTCGCCGGGCAGCACCTCGACCACGTGCCGGAAGCCCCGCGCCCGCAGCCACGCTCCCGCACCCCGGGGGACGACGACCCGCACGTCCGGGCCGAGCAGCCGCAGCGAGGGCAGGTGCAGGTGGTCGCCGTGCAGGTGGCTGATGAGCACCAGGTCGACGCCGGCGTACGTCTCCGGCGCGGGGGCCGGCACCACGCGGCGCAGCGGCCCGACGCGCCCGGTGAGCAGGGGATCGGTCAGCACCGTGTGCCCGGCCGACTCGACGCGCACCGTCGAGTGGCCGAGGAAGTGCAGGTGCAGGCCGCCCACCGGTCCAGTATCGACCGCTCCTCCGACCGCCCGGCACCGCTTTGACCCCTGGGGCTGCCCTGAGGGGTGGGTGCCTTCCTCCAGGCCGCCTCCACTCCCTCGGCCACCTCGTCCACCCGCCCCTCGGCCACCCCTCCCGAGTTGGTTCCACCCCTCCCGAGTTGATCATGGGGTTGGTGCAGGCGACACGCGACGGCACGCCGTCCGGACCGGCAACACCCCCATGATCACGGCGTCCACAGCCGGGGACGGCGTCCACAGATGTCCGCCGCGGACGCCACGCGCGCCGCGAGGCCCCGACGGTCGCCGGCATGAGCGACATCGACCTCGGCACGGCCTACACCTGGGACGACGCCCGGTCCCGCGGCGCGACCCGCGGGCAGATCGCCCAGGACGGCGTCCGCATCGGCCGCGGCCTCTACCTCTCCTCCGCCGTCGAGCCGGACCTCGCCACCCGGTGTCGCGCCTGGCGGCTGGTGCTCCCGGGCGACTCCGCCTTCGGCCTGGGGACGGCGGCCCGGCTGCACGGGGCGCCGATCGCGGAGCCGCCCACGGTGCACGTCGTCGTCCCCTCGCGGCGGCAGCTGCCCAGGCGCGCGGGGCTGACCGTCCACGAGCGGCTCCTCGCCGAGGAGGACGTCGTCGTGGTCGGCGGGCTGCCGCTGACGTCGGGCCCGCAGACCTTCCTCGACCTCGCCGCCCGGCTGCCCGCCGCGGAGCTGGTGGCGGCCGGTGACGCGCTCGTGCGCTGCGGGGAGATGGACGCCGCGTCGTTGGCGCGGCGCCTCGAGCGGGCCGACCGCGTGCGGGGCGTCGTCCGTGCCCGTGCGTGCGCCCCGCGGCTCGACGGGCGGGCGGCGTCGCGGCCGGAGAGCCTCGTCCGCTACTGGCTGGCGACCAGCGACCTGCCCGACCCGCAGCTGCAGGTGCCGGTGCACGACCGGTGGGGCCGCGAGGTGACGCACGCCGACCTGGGCTACCCGGAGTGGAAGGTGGCGCTGGAGTACGAGGGGCGCCAGCACGCCGACCGCGACCAGTTCGGGCGGGACGTCGACCGCTACTCGCTGATGGCGGCCGACGGGTGGCTGGTCCTGCGCTTCGCCGGCCGGCACCTGGGCAGCCCGGTCGTCGTCGTGGACCGCACCCGGCGGGCCCTGCTCAGCCGCGGCTGGCGCCCCTGACGCGCGG
>DATIMX010000618.1:0-8242 GCA_035474935.1 Geodermatophilus sp.
GGGCAGGACGACCCGGACGTCGCCGGCCACGCCGCCCGGGAGCTCAGGAGCCGGCCGACATCCCGTAGACCGGCGCGGCGACGTCGGCGGCGAAGGTGTCCCAGTCGCTCGGCACGGGGCGCCCGCCGACCTCGGCGTCGAGCTTGTCCAGGTACCAGTGCCAGCCGGCGGCGAAGTCGGTGACGTCGGCGTCCGCGGCGAAGACCTGGCGGAAGCGCAGGACCGTCCGGCCGTCCTCGCCCCACAGGTCCAGCTCGACCGTCCAGTCGTCCTGGTCCACCCAGGAGACGACGAGGCGGCGCGGCGGGTCGCACTCGACGACCGTCACCGCCTCGCCGACCGGCTCCTGCTCGTGGGTCATCGTGAAGGTGCCGGTGCCGCCGGGAGCGCGCTCGCCGTCGTAGGTGCCGATCCAGCGGGCCATCCGGTCGGGCTCGGTGAGCGCCGACCACACGTCCTCGACCGGGTCGGGCCAGGAGCGGAGGAACTCCAGGCGCTGCCGGCCGTCGGCCTCGGTGGTGACGACGCCGCGGCGGGCCATCGCGTCCTGCACGGTCATGGGGTCTCTCCGCTCCTCCTGGCCCGCCGGCCGCGGGCGATCTCGGTGTCCAGTGCGTCGAACCGCTGGGCCCACAGGTCGCGGTAGGGCGCCAGCCAGTCGTCGAGCTCCCGCAGCGGGCGCGGGTCGAGCGCGTAGAGCCGCCGGCGTCCCTCCACCCGGCTGCGGACCAGCCCGGCCTCGCGCAGCACGCGCAGGTGCCGGCTGATCGCCGGGCGGCTCACCGGGAACCGCGCCGCGAGCTCCCCCGCCGCCAGCTCACCCCGCGCCAGCAGGGCGACCAGCTCGCGCCGGGTCGGGTCGGCGAGTGCGGCGAGCGCCTCCACGGACAGATGTGTAACACACCGGTTACGCGACGGGCCAGGGGTTGGCGCGTCGACCGGCCGGGCACCGGGAGGCCATGACCGTCACCGACCCGGACGTCCCCGACCCGCTCAACGACCCCCGCACCCTGCAGGCCGACCCCGGCGCGCTGGGTCAGGGCGAGGACCTCGCCTCCACCGAGGACGACGCCGTCTCGACCGGGGAGGACGAACTGGCCGAGCAGGAGCTGACCGCCGGCCGGGACGCGGCCGACGACGCCGGTGGCGGCGACGTGACCGGCGGCGCGTTCTCCGAGGCGCCGCGCGGCTGAGACGGAGCAGTCCGTTTCAGGACGCGCCGACCGGGCAACCCTCGGGCCCCCAGTCCCTCAGCGAGGAGGACCGCTATGGCCACCGGTGAGACCGGCTTCGAGGACGTCACCTACGACCTCATCTCGGTGCAGTACCACTCGCTCAAGGCCGGGCACGACTACGGCCAGTACGTCCGCGACGCGGAGAACGCCGGGCTGCAGGACATCGCGGCGTTCTTCCGCCAGGTCATGGAGGAGGACTCCGGGCGGGCGCGGCGCTGCCACGAGTTCCTGCGGCAGATCTCCGGGACCGAGCAGGGCGGACCCGCCACCCGGTAACCGAGCAACCGGCACGATGGCGGTGTGATCCGTACACCGCTGACCCGCACGTTCGACCTGGCCGCACCGGTCGTCGGAGCCCCGATGGCCGGTGTGGCCGGCGGTTCGCTCGCACGCGCCGTCTCCCTGGGCGGGGGCCTCGGGATGATCGGCATCGGCAACGCCGCCACGACGGACTTCGTCGCCGAGCAGGCCGCGATCCCCGCGGCTGAGGGCCTGCCGTTCGGCATCGGCCTCATGGTCTGGGCGCTGGCCGAGCGCCCCGAGCTGCTCGACGCGGCGATCGCCGCCCGCCCGACGCTGGTCTCGGTCTCCTTCGGCGACCCCGCGCCCGCCGTCGGCCCGCTGCACGACGCGGGCATCGCCGTCGCCACCCAGGTGAACACCGCCGACGACGTCCGGCGCGCCCAGGCCGCCGGCGTCGACCTGCTCGTCGCCCAGGGCACCGAGGCCGGCGGGCACACCGGTCACCGGGCCACCCTGCCGTTGCTGCAGGAGGTGCTCACCCTGGCCGACCGCCCGGTGCTGGCGGCCGGGGGCATCGCGACCGGTGCGGGCATGGCCGCGGCCCTGGCGGCCGGCGCCGCTGGGGTGTGGATCGGCACGCCGCTGCTGGCCTGCCCCGAGGGGCTCAACTCCCCCGCCGCCCGGGCCCGCGTCTGCGCGGCCGCGGGCGAGGACACCGTGCTGACCCGCGCCTTCGACGTGGCGCAGGGCCTGGCCTGGCCCGAGCGGTGGCCGGGGCGCGCGGTGGCCAACGAGTTCAGCCACGAGTGGCACGGCCGGGAGGCCGAGCTCGCCCGCGCCCCCGACGCCGCCCGGCGGGTGGTCGAGGCCCGGCGCACCGGCGACCTGTCCGCAGCGCCGCTGTACGCCGGGGAGTCGGTCGGGCTGGTCACCGGCGAACGGCCCGCGGCCGACGTCGTCCGGGAGATGACCGCCGACGCCGAGCGGGCGCTACGGGCGGCCTGCGACCTGCTGACCTGACCGCGCGGCGTCGGCCCACGCCTGCTCGAGCACCTGCAGCAGCAGGTCGACGGGCTGCGCGCCGGCGGCGCCGTACCGGCGGTCGACGACGAAGAAGGGGACGCCGGTCGCCCCGAGCTCCCGCGCGGTGCGGATGTCGTCGAGGACGGCGGGCCGGTACTGGTGGCCGGAGAGCGCGGCGCGCACCTCGGCCTCGTCCAGGCCGACCTCCACCGCCAGCGCGGCGAGGGAGTCGGCGTCGAAGACCGAGCGGCCCTCCTCGAAGTGCGCGTGCAGCAGCCGCTCCTTCACCGCACCCTGGAGCCCGCGCTCGGCGGCGAGGTGGATGAGCTCGTGGGCCAGCAGCGTGTTGCCGCTGATCCCGCTCGCCAGGTCGTAGTGCAGGCCCTCACCGGCGGCGGTCTGCTCGACGTGTCGCATCATCCCGCGCATCTCCTCGACCGGGCGGCCGTACTTCGCGGCCAGCGCCGGGAGGGTCTCGTGGGTCTCGCCCTCGGGGATGCTCGGGTCGAGCTGGAAGGAGCGCCAGACGACCTCGACCTGGTCGCGGTGCGGGAACCGCTCGAGCGCGGCCTCCAGCCGGCGCTTACCGATGTAGCACCACGGACAGACGACGTCGGACCAGACCTCGATGCGCACGGACCGCCCCAACCGCACGCCGGCCCGGCTCATTCCGGCCGATGGGCCCCCGCCCGCGCCCGGCCGTCCCCGGGCGTGGGGTCGAGGAAGACGTAGCGCACCCCCGGGTACCGCGCGACCAACCGCCGCTCGGCCTCGTCGGCGGCGCGCTCGATGTCGGCGACGGTCACCTCGTCGGCGAAGTCGACCTTGGCCGACACGATGACCTGACCGGGCCCGATCACGGTGGTGAGCAGGACCGGGACGTCGACGACCTGGTCGAGGCCGGCGACCTCGGCGCGCAGCTGGTCCTCGAGCCGGCGGGGCAGCGACTGGCCGATGAGCAGCGAGACGTTGGCCCGCGCCAGCGACCCGGCGACCAGCAGCAGGAGGACGCCGATGGCCAGCGCCGCGAGGCCGTCCCACGTGGCGCTGCCGGTGACCTGCTCGAGGAACAGGCCCAGCGCGGCGAGCACGAGGCCGACCAGGGCGGCGCTGTCCTCGAAGGTCACCGCCTTGACCGTGGTGTCGGTGGTGGCGGCGAGGTAGCGGCGGGGCGTCGTCCCCCACCGGCGGGCCGAGCCGCGCACCTGGCGGACGGCCTTGAGCAGCGAGGTGCCCTCGAGGACGAAGGACACCGCCAGGACGACGTAGGCCACCAGCGGGTCGCCCTGCTCCTCACCCGCCACGATGGTCGTGACGCCCTGGTAGAAGGAGAAGCCCGCACCGAGGGTGAAGGTGGCCAGGCAGGCGAGCAGCGCCCAGAAGTAGGTCTCCCGGCCGTAGCCGACCGGGTGCCGGGCGTCCGGCGCCCGGTTGCCGCGCTTGAGCGCGACGAACAGCAGCACCTCGGTGATCGTGTCGGCGAGCGAGTGCGCCGCCTCCGACAGCATCGCCGAGGAGTGGCTGATCAGGCCGCCGACGAGCTTGGCGACGGCGATGCCCAGGTTGGCCAGCCCGGCGACGACGACGGTGCCGGTCGACTCCCCGCCCGACTCGCCGGAGGCGTCCTCGGTGAGCGCGTGCGTGCGGGTGGGCACCGGCTCGGTCATGGCCGCACCCGTGCCCCACGGTTGCCCGGGGCAACCACCCGGGTCAGCGCGTGGGCCGGACGACCAGCACGAGGGCCCCGGCGGTGGCGACCGCGGCGGCGGTCAGCACCAGCCCGGTCGGCCCGGAACGGGCGAGTGCGAGGCCGCCGAGCGCGGCCCCGGCCGCGATGCCGACGTTGAGCGCCGTGATCGCGACCGCGCCGGCGGCGTCCCGGACGGGGGGCGCGGCCAGCCGGGTGACGCGGGTCTGGAACACCGGCGGGAGCAGACCGATGAGCACGCCCCAGACGGCGACGACCATGAAGGCGACGACCGGGTGCAGCCCGAGCAGCAGCAGCGCGGCCAGCCCGGCGGCGAACGCGACCGCGGTGGCGGGCAGCGCCGTCGTCGGCCGGCGGTCCGACAGCGGGCCGGCGACCGCGAGGCCCAGGATGCCGGCCAGACCGAGGACCAGCAGCACGGCGGGGACGGCGCTCGCCGGGAGACCGGCGTGGTCGGTGACCAGGACGGCGACGTAGGTGGCCACGGCGAAGTGGCCGGCCAGCAGCGCGGCGGTGCCGACGGCGGTGCGCAGCACCGGCCCGGCGCTCGGGTCGCGCCACCACGCGGAGCCGCCGCCGTCGGGCTCCGCCGCACCTCCGACGCGCCCCGGCAGCAGCAGGAACGCGGGCGGCAGGGTCAGCAGCGCGAGGACGACGAGCGTCCACCGCCAGCCGAGCAGCCCGCCCAGCGCCGCGGCCGCGGGGACGCCGAGCACACCGGCCGCCGTCGGCCCGGCCAGAACGGTCGAGATGGCCCGGCCGAGCCGCTCGGCCGGTACCAGCGCCGCCACGTGCGGCACGAGCAGCGCCCAGACCAGCCCGTGCGCGGCCGCTCCGACGACCCGGGCGGCGACGGCGGCGGCGAGGGTCGGCGCGGCGGCCGTCGCGAGGGTCGCCGCGCCGCACACGAGCAGGGCGACCGCGACGACCCGCTGCCGGGGCAGCCGTCGGGTCGCCCGGACCAGCGCGACGCTGGTCGCGGCGAGGGTGACCGCCCAGGTGGCCACCAGTGCACCCGCAGCCGAGGTGGTCACGGCCAGGTCGGCGGCGATGGCCGGGAGCAGGCCGGTCGGCGAGAGCTCGATGGTGACCGAGGCGAACGCGGCCGCGGTCAGCGCGGCCAGCGTCCACCGCGGGGCGGCGATGGCGGGTGCCGCCGTCGGGACGGGTGCGGAGCTCGTGTCACAGGCCATGACCGGATGCTCGACCTTGACACCGGTGTCAAGGTCAAGCATGCGGATCGGCGAGCTGTCCCGGCGCACCGGCGTCAGTGCCCGGATGCTGCGCTACTACGAGCAGCAGCACCTGCTCACGTCGACGCGATCGGCGAACGGCTACCGCGAGTTCGGGGAGGCCGACGTCGACCGGGTCCGGCAGGTGCGCGCCCTGCTCGACGCCGGCCTCCCGACCCGTTTCGTCCGCGCGGTCCTCGACATGGGACTGACCGGCGGCGCCGTCGTCGACGGCTGGACGCCGACGTGCACCGCCAGCTTCGCCGGGCAGCTGCAGGCCGAGCTGGCCCGGCTCGAGGAGCACGTGGCCTGCCTGACCCGCAGCCGCGACGCCGTCCGGCGGTACCTCGAGACGGTCAGCGTCGTCACCGAGGACGTCCCCGCCGCCTGGGCCCGCTAGCGCACCCCGACGAGGTCGACGACGAAGACCAGCGTCGCGCCGGGCTTGATGACCCCGCCCGCGCCGCGGTCGCCGTAGGCCTTGTGCGGCGGGATGGTGAGCCGGCGCCGTCCGCCGACCCGCATCCCCTGGATGCCCTCGTCCCAGCCCTGGATGACCATGCCGACGCCGAGCCGGAACTCCAGCGGGTCGCCGCGGTCCCAGGAGGCGTCGAACTGCTCGCCGCCGTCGTGGGTGACGCCGACGTAGTGCGCGCTGACCAGGTCCCCGGCCTTCGCCTCGGGACCGTCTCCGACGGTGATGTCCTCGATCACCAGGTCGTCGGGCGCGGGGCCGGTCGGCGGCTCGACGTCGGGGCGGGTGGGCTCGGCCATCGGTTCTCCAGGGGGTCGGTGCCGGGTGGGTCCGGACGGTCGTCCCATCCAAACAGCGGTTCCACCGGGTCGCCGGGCGGGCTACGGTCCGGCGGCGTGATCGACCACCTGGGCCTGCAGTGCGCCGACGTCCCGGCCGCCGTGGCCTTCTACACCACGGTGTTCGCGCCGGCGGGTCTGCGCGAGGCGATGCGGTACGAGACGCCGGGCGGCCCCGTGGTGGGGATGTGCGGGCCCGACGGGCACCCCGAGCTGTGGCTGAGCCCGCTGGCCGAGGGCACCGAGCGGCCGGTGCACCTGGCGCTGCGGGCGCCGTCGCGGGACGCGGTGGACGAGGTGTTCGCGCTGGCCCGGGCACAGGGCGCGGAGGTGCTGCACGAGCCGCGGGTCTGGCCGGAGTACCACCCCGGCTACTACGGCGTCTTCCTCCGGGACCCCGACGGCAACAACGTCGAGGCGGTCCACCACACACCGCCTGAGGACAGCCCCGGGAGCATCGCAGCGAGCGCCAGCGAGCGAGGAGCGGACCGGGGCGCGGATGGGGGCACCTCCCGCTTGCGGGGGACAGGCCGATGACACTGCCTGAGGACTGATCAGCGGCCGCCGGCGACGTCGAGCACGCTGCCGGTGCAGTAGCCCGCGCCGTCGCCGAGCAGCCACAGGACGGCGTCGGCGACCTCCTCGGCGCGACCGGCCCGGCCCATCGGCACCGTAGGTCCGATCCGCGCGACCCGGTCGGGCTGGCCGCCGCTGGCGTGGATCTCCGTCTCGATGATCCCGGGGCGGACGACGTTGACCCGGATCCCCTCGCCGGCCACCTCGCGGGCCAGGCCGACCCCCAGCGTGTCGACCGCACCCTTGCTGGCCGCGTAGTCGACGTACTCGCCGGGCGAGCCGAGCCGGCTGGCGGCCGAAGAGACCAGCACGACCGACCCGCCGGGACCGCCGTACCGGGTGGACATCCGCCGCACCGCCTCCCGGCAGCACAGGACGGTGCCGAGCACGTTGACCGTCAGCATGCGCTGCACCCGGTCGGCGGTCAGCTCGTCGACCCGCGCCCGCCGGCCGACGATCCCGGCGTTGGCCACCAGCCCGGTCACCGGGCCCAGGACCTCGGCGGCGGCGAAGGCGGCCAGGACGTCGTCCTCGACCGAGACGTCGGCGCGGACGGCGCACGCGGTCCCGCCGGCGGCCTCGATGCCGGTCACGACGGCGGCGGCCGCGGCCTCGTCGTCCCGGAACGTGAGGGCGACCGACCACCCGGCCGCCGCCGCGGCGCGCGCGGTCGCCGCGCCGATGCCGCGGCTGCCGCCGGTCACGAGCACCACACCAGGGGGCACGGTCGGACCGTAGCGCGGAGCGGGTGCGGGACGCCGCACGCCGTGCTGGGCTGGGCGCATGCCCGCCGATCCCCCGTGGTGGACCCGTGCCGTCGTCTACCAGGTCTACCCGCGCTCGTTCCAGGACTCCGACGGCGATGGCATCGGCGACCTCGGCGGGATCCTGCAGCGCATCGAGGTCCGCCAGCCGGCCGAAGAGCGGGTCGACGTCGGTGTAGTCGCTGATGTCGTAACCGTTGTCGTCCATCGGCGACCGGTAGACCGGCGACAGCCACACCACGTCGACGCCGAGCTCGTGGAGGTAGTCCAGGTGACTCGTGATACCGGGGATGTCACCCACCCCGTCGCCGTTACTGTCGGCGAAAGAGCGCGGATAGATCTGGTAGACCACGGACGACTTCCACCAGTCCGGGGTCCGCGTCGATGCAGTAGTTGAGCTCACCCGCGAGATCCTGCCACCCCGGCCGATGGCCGCCTCAGTCGATGCCGACGATCGCTCGCAGGTCGGCGCACTCCCGCCGGAGGTTGGCCTGGGCGGCGGCCGTCAGGGCTCGACCCTTCGACGTACGGAACAGCTCGCCTTCGGTCAACGGCTCCAGGACCGCCAACCGGGCGGCGGCGAACTCCTCATCGGGTACCGCCGCGTACTCCGCGCGCACCGCGGCGACGTAGGCGTCGTAGTCCTGC
>DATIMX010000619.1:0-2062 GCA_035474935.1 Geodermatophilus sp.
GCGGCTGCGGCGGTGAGGGCCAACAGGGCGGTGGGCCGCCACGGCCAGCCGGCCCCGGCCAGCTCGAGCTGCTCGGTGGGGTATTCGATGGTCTTGGCCGTGACCCGGGCGGTGGTCTGGTCGCTGTGGCCGGCCAGGTCACCCAGCATGGCGTCGTAGCTGAACTGGCCCGCTGCCTGCCCACCGTTGGGGAGCTCGACCTTCAGGCCGCGGTCGGCGGCCCACGCCAGCAGCCGCGCGTCGACCTCCTCGGTGGCGCCGACGCCAGGCACCATCAGCCGGTCCATCCGCAGGGCGTCGGCGTTGGCGGGCGCGACCAGGCGCAGGCCGTGTCGGGTGGTGACGGTGGCCTCGGCGGCGATTGGGACGGTGCGGGCCGCGAACGAGCTGGCGTAGACCTCGAACGGGGCGGCGACCTCCAGCTCGCCGACCCCCTCGACCAGGCCGACCCCGACCGTTGGCCGCGACCACGGGAAGGCCGCGGTCAGCAGATACGCCAGATCCCGTGGTGCCCATCGCTGGGCGCGGATCTCGGTGGGGCCGTGCAGCGACCAGCCCGGGTAGGCCAGCTCCTGGCCGACCCGTTGGGCCTCGCCGGCGCCGGCCAGCTGTTCGACCAGCCGTAGGGCGCCGAACACCCCCGAGGTCACCCCGGCGGTGGTGGTGATGGTGCCGTCCTGGACATAGCGCTGGCCGCGGACCCAGCCGACCTGGGGGCGGCTGCGCTCGAGGCCCTTGATGGCCGACCAGTGCGCGGTGGCCCGTCGACCATCGAGCAGGCCCGTAGCTGCGAGCAGCCGGCCGCCGTTGCACACGCCCAGCAGGTGGGCTCCCCGGTCGGCCCGGCGGGTGAGCCACTCGCGCAGCGCTGCTTCCTTCCTGCCGTTCGGGGCGGCCACGGCCGGGACCACGACCACGTCCGGTTCGGGCGCCAAGCCCTGGTCGACGTCGTCCAACGAGTAGTCGGGGACCACGGCCAGCGCACCCGACAGCATGGCGGTCGGGCGGCTGGCCGACACCGTGTAGACGAAGAATCGGGGTGAGCGGGCGAAGACCTCATACGGCCCGAGGGCGTCGGTGATGACCGACCCGCTGGCCCCCAGCACCACCGCGACGGCCAGCCGACCCTCCGGGACTGGCCTGGCCGGCGGCCGGCTCTGGCCTGGGGTGGCTTGCGGCGCCCGCGGGTAGGCCGTTCGCATCGACACCACCGCCCCGGCGGTCCCGACCCCGGCCAGCCAGGCCGCGGACAGCCCGACGCCGCGCAGACGCCGGGCGAGGCGGCGCAGCGCCACGCGACTGCGGACGGCGTTGGAACTTCGATTGGTCATCTTGATGCCACACCTCGTGTGAGGAGTTCGGTTGCGCGCTGCTTGGTCTCCGGTTCGACCTTCTCCACCGATCCCGAGTCATATGGTGGCTGGGGGTCGTACTCAATGACAAGTTGTAACGCCCGGGCCTCGTCCTCGCCCGCCTCGCGGGCGGCCAGGGTCAAGGCCATGTCGATCCCGGCTGAGACGCCGCCGGCGGTGATGACCTTGCCCTCGATCACTACGCGCTCGGCGACCGGCTCAGCGCCGAAGTTGCGCAGGTAGTCGCGAACCGCCCAGTGGCTGGTCGCGCGCTTGCCCTGGAGATTGCCGGCGGCGCCGAGCAGCATCGATCCCGTGCACACCGAGGTGGTCCACTTCGACGTCTGGTGTGCCCGGCGTACCCACTCGACTGCCGCGGGGTCCTCCAGGAACGGCACCTTCCCGGAGCCGGGGATGACGATGATGTCCGGCGTTGGGACGTCGTCGAGCGAGGAGTCGGCGGTCAGCACCAGTCCCACGTCGGTCGTCTTTGGCCCGGGTGTCGAGGCGACGAACTTGACCTGTGCGTCGGGCAGTCGGGCGAGGACCTCGTAGGGCCCGACCGCGTCGAGTGCGGTCATACCGTCGTAGAGGAACAGCACGATCTCGGTCAAGCGAACCTCCTGGCCGTGAGTGTGCCGCTCACTGGTTGGACGTGGCGATGATCTTCCATGGTGTGCACGCTGTGTGCTCTATAGCCGGTAACACTG
>DATIMX010000620.1:0-7534 GCA_035474935.1 Geodermatophilus sp.
CGCTCGGCCCGCTCCGGTGCGGCCAGGTGGTGGACGGCCACCATCACCGGCCTGCCCGCGGCGGCCTCCACCCCGCGCTGGACGAGGCGGACGAGGGCCCGGGCCGTCGTCCGCACCTTCTCCAGCGGCACCACGCGGCCGTCCGCGACGTGCAGGACCGGCTTGACCGACAGCGCGGTGCCGATCATCGAGGCGGCGTGCCCGATGCGCCCACCCCGGCGCAGGTACTCGAGGGTGTCGACGACGAACAGGGTGCGGGTGGCGGCGGCGGTGTCCCGGGCGGCCGCGGCCACGGTGGCCATGTCCTCGCCCCGCGCCGCCGACCGGGCCGCGGCGAGCACCGCGAACCCGTTGCCCATCGCCGCGGAGCGGGAGTCGACGACGGTCACGATGTGCTCCCCGACCTGGGCGGCGGCCAGCCGGGCGGCGTCCACCGTGCCGGAGAGCTCCGCGGAGAGGTGGACCGAGACGATGCGGTCGGCCCCCGAGTCCAGGCGACGGCGGTAGGCGGCGACGAAGTCGCCGGGGGTCGGCCGGGAGGTCGAGACGCGCTGGCCCCGGACACCGAGCGCGCGGGCGACGTCCGCCGGTCCGATGTCGTCGCCCTCGCGGCCCGAGTGACCGGCCATGACGACGTAGAGCGGGACGACCTCGACCGCGTACTGCTCCAGCAGGCGGGCAGGCAGGTACGCCGAGGAATCGGTGACCACGGCGACGGACACCCGGCGAGGCTAGCCCGCGCCCTCCCGCGGCCGACCGGCCACGGCGGGGATCACAGTGCGTCGGCATCCTGCGGAGGGCCCGGCGCCCCCTCCTCGGGGCTGGCGCCGGCGTCTGGACGATGCGCGCCCGGCTGCGGCCCGGGGACCGGACCGTCGGACAGCTCGGGTGCCGTGGTGTTGTGCCGCAGCAGCCGCCACCGGCCGCTCTGCTCGGCCAGCTCGCTCCACGCGCAGTTGGCCAGGGGACCCAGCACCCGGTGGTGCTCGGGGCCCAGCCCGAGCAGCGCCTCGATCACGCGCGCGGAGGTCCCGCCGTGGGTGACGACGACGGCCGCCGGGGCCTCGGGCAGGTCGCGCAGCGCGGCCAGCGCCCGCGCCGGCACGTCGGCGGCCTCCTCACCGCCGCGGCCGACGATGGGCCGCCCGGCCAGCCAGTCGGCGTACTGCTCGGGGTGGCGCTCGGCGACCTCCTCGCGGGTGAGCCCCTCCCAGGAGCCCATGCCGACCTCGCGCAACCGGGGGTCCAGCCGCAGCGACACCCCGAGCACGTCGGTGAGCGCCACCGCGGTCTCGGCGGCCCGGCCGAGGTCGCTGGAGACGACGATCGTGCCGTCGGGCAGCGGTGCGGCCACGTGCGGAGCGGCCCGCCGCGCCTGGCGGCGGCCCACCTCGTCCAGCGGCGGGTCCAGCTGCCCCTGGAAGCGGCCCACGGCGTTCCACTCGGTGCGCCCGTGCCGCCAGAGGACCAGCCGCGGCACGGGCAGCGCCGGGACGTCGCTCACCGGCCGGCCGCCCCCGGCGCGGACGGGCCCCCGTCCTCGAGCGGATCGCCGTCCGCCGCGCCCTCGTCCGCCGGCTCGGGTGCCAGCGGGGTCGGGTCGGCGCTGGCCGGGTCGACGTCGTCGGCCGACAGCGTCGCGGTGCCGGTCGCCGCCCCGTCACCCCGGGGCGCGGCGCGGTCGACGAACGGGATCGTCGGGCAGTCCTTCCAGAGCCGCTCGAGCGCGTAGTAGGCGCGCTCCTCGGCGTGCTGCACGTGGACGACGACGTCGACGAAGTCGAGCAGCACCCAGCGCGCCTCGGCCACGCCCTCCCGGCGCACCGGCTTGACGCCGTGCTGCCGCAGGCGTTCCTCCACCTCGTCGACGATCGCCTGCACCTGTCGCTCGTTGGGAGCCGACGCCAGCACGAAGGCGTCGGTGATGGCCAGCCGCTCGCTGACGTCGACGATCGCGACGTCGGTCGCCAGCTTGTCGGCGGCGGCCTGGGCGGCCAGCAGTGCGGTCTCCCGCGCCTCGGTCGAGGCGGTCATCGGGGTACCTCCTGGAGATCGGTGGTCGGTGGTTCGGGAGGCGTGCCCTCGGTCCGGGGAGCCGTCGCGGGTGGCCGGTCGTAGGTCGGGCGGTCCCCGGACGGTGGGTCGTCGCCGGGGACGCGGTGGGGGGCGATGCCCTCGCGGGTGAGGGCGCGGGCTCCGGCGCCCGTCCGGTACAGCCCGCGCTTCTCGATGTACTGCACGACGCCGTCGGGGACCAGGTACCAGACCGGCATCCCGCGGCCGACCCGGTCGCGACAGTCGCTGGAGCTGATCGCCAGCGCCGGCACCTCGACCAGGCTGACCGCGCCCTCCGGCAGGTGGGACGCGCCCAGGTCGAAGCCGGGGCGGGTGACGCCGATGAAGTGCGCGAGCTCGAAGCAGCGGTCGCTGTTGCGCCAGCTGAGGATCTGCGCGAGGGCGTCGGCGCCGGTGATGAAGAACAGCTCGTCGTCGGGCCGCTGCCGCCGCAGGTCGGTGAGCGTGTCGATCGTGTAGGTGGGGCCGCCGCGGTCGACGTCCACCCGGCTCACCGAGAACCGCGGGTTGGAGGCAGTGGCGATGACGGTCATGAGGTACCGGTCCTCGGCGGGCGCGACGTCGCGGTCGCTCTTCTGCCACGGCTGGCCGGTGGGCACGAACACCACCTCGTCCAGACCGAAGAGGACCGCGACCTCACTCGCCGCCACGAGGTGCCCGTGGTGGACGGGGTCGAACGTCCCGCCCATCACCCCGACCCGCCGACCTGCCATCGATCGAGCGTATCCGGGCGGTCCGGGGCCGGCCCGCGAGGACCGGCCCCGGACCGCTCCTGGCGTCGGCCTCCTTGCAGGCACGGCCGGCGCCGTCCAGAGGCTCGCGCCGAGCTCGCGAGGCGTGAGGAGGACGGGGTCCTCTGTCAGAGCGTGGTGACGAAGTCCGCGAGCTGGGCGGCGTTGCGGCACTCGACCATGTCGACCACCTCGCCGTAGCGGTCGGCCGCGGAGTCGCCGCTGCCCCACAGCCGGCGCGGCTCGGGGTTGAGCCAGTGTGCCGAGCGGGACCGGCGGACCAGGTCGGCCAGCACCGGGAGCCCCGGCGGGCGGTAGTTGGTGCGGCCGTCCCCGAGCACGAGCAGCGACGTCTTCGGCCCGACCGCCGAGGGCCACCGCTCGGCGAAGACCTCGAACGCCGTTCCGTAGTCGCTGTGCCCGTCGAAGCCGACGACGTCGGCCTCCCGCCCGATCCGGGCGACCGCGTCGGCGACGTCGGCACCGGGGCGGAAGAAGCGGGTCACCTCGTCGGTGGAGTCGACGAAGGCGAACGCCCGCACGCCGGAGAAGTGCTCGCGCAGCGCCTGGGTCAGCATCAGGGTGAAGTGGCTGAAGCCCGCCACGGAGCCGCTGACGTCGCAGAGCACCACCAGCTCGGGCTTGTGCACCTTCCGCGGCCGGTGGTGGGTCACCACCGGCACGCCGCCGGTGCCCAGCGACGCCCGGACGGTCTTGCGGAAGTCCAGCCGCCCCTCCCGGCCCAGCCGCCGGCGCGCGGATAGCCGCACGGCCAGCCGCCGCGCCAGCGGGGCGACCGTCCGGCGCAGCTCGGCGAGGTCGGCGGCCTGGGCGCGCAGGAAGTCGACCTGGTCGGCCAGCGGGCGGACGGCGTTCTTCGCCACCTTGTCCCGGCCGCGCTCGGCCGCCGTCCGCCGCCGGACCTCGGCCTCCACCGCGGCCCGGAAGGCGGCCAGCCGCTCGCGCACCGTCTGGCGGGCCACCTGCTCGGCGAGCCCGCCGCGCCCGGCGTCCCCGAGCAGGCCGGCCAGCAGCTGGGCGACCAGGGTGTCCGGCGAGAGCGCCCGCATCACCCGGTAGCTGAAGAAGGACTGGCCCGACGGCGACGGCGCCGTGCGGCCCAGCTGGTCGACCGCCTCGCGGGCGAAGCGGCGCAGCGCCTCCTCGTCGCCGTCGAGCAGCAGCCGGGACAGCTCCTCGCGCATGAGCTGCGCCAGGTCCGCGCCGTCGGGCAGGTCGAGGGTCGACTCCCCGGACTCCCCCGGCTCCTCGCCCTGCTCGGCGTCGGCCGGGGGGACTGCCGGCCGGTCGGACAGCGGCCACCACAGGTCGAACAGCACGTCGTAGGCCGGCCGTTGCGCCGCCCGCTGCAGCAGCACCGCCGCCAGCCCGTGCCGCAGCTGCTCGCGGTCGAGCAGGTCGACCACGGTGAGGATCTCGGCGGCGTCGACGGCCTGGCTGATGCCGACCGGGATGCCGGCGTCGCGCACCGCGCGGACGAAGCCGTCGAGGTGCCCGGCCAGTCCCCCTGAAGCGGCTGGCGCGGTCATCAGTTCAGCCGCAGTTCGGCCGCGGCCCGATCCTGGTCGCTGGCGTGCTTGAGCACCACGCCGAGGGTCGACCGCACGGCCTCCTCGTCGAGGGTGTCCAGGCCCAGCTCGAGCAGCGTCTGCGCCCAGTCGAGGGTCTCGGAGATCGACGGCGACTTCTTCAGCTCCAGCGCGCGCAGCGCCCGCACGGTGCGCACCAGCTGCTCGGCCAGTCCCGGGGCGAGGTCGGGCACCCGGGAGAGCACGATCTCCCGCTCGCGCTCGGCCGACGGGTAGTCCAGCGCCAGGTACAGGCAGCGCCGCTTGAGCGCCTCGGACAGCTCGCGGGTGGCGTTGGACGTCAGCACCACCATCGGCCGGCGCGTCGCGGTCACCGTGCCGAGCTCGGGGATGGTCACCTGGAAGTCGCTGAGCACCTCCAGCAGCAGGCCCTCGACCTCGACGTCGGCCTTGTCGGTCTCGTCGATGAGCAGCACGGTCGGCTCGGTGCGCCGGATCGCGGTCAGCAGCGGCCGGGAGAGCAGGAACTCCTCACCGAAGATGTCGTCGTGGACGGCGTTCCAGTCCGCGCCGTCGGTGCCCTGCGACGCCTGGATGCGCAGCAGCTGCTTCTTGTAGTTCCACTCGTAGAGCGCCCGCGCCTCGTCGAGGCCCTCGTAGCACTGCAGCCGGATCAGCTCCGACCCGGTGGCGGCCGCCAGCGCCTTGGCCAGCTCGGTCTTGCCGGTGCCCGCCGGCCCCTCGACCAGCAGCGGCTTGCCCAGCCGGTCGGCGAGGAAGACCGTCGTCGCGATCTGCGCGTCGGGCAGGTAGCCGGCCGCCGCCAGCCGCTTGCCGACGTCGGAGACCGAGGAGAACTGCGGGGACTGCGACGGCGGGCGGGGCATGCGGCTCCTCGGTCGGGTGGCGGGGTGGGCCGGATGGGGCGTCAGCGGGTGTGGCCGCTGCCGGTGACGACGTAGGTGGTGGAGGTCAGCTCCGGCAGCCCCAGCGGACCGCGGGCGTGCAGCTTCTGCGTGGAGATGCCGATCTCGGCGCCGAAGCCGAACTCCCCGCCGTCGGTGAACCGGGTCGAGGCGTTGACCAGCACCGCGGCGGCGTCCACCCCGGCGGTGAAGTCGGCGATGGCCCGCGCGGAGTCGGCGACGATCGCCTCGGAGTGCCCGCTCCCCCAGCGCTCGATGTGGTCCAGCGCCTGCGGCAGGTCGTCGACCACGCGCACCGCCATGTCCATGGACAGGTACTCGGTCGCCCAGTCCTCCTCGGTCGCCGGGACGACGGCGTCGTGCGCCGCCCGGGCCGCGTCGTCCCCGTGCAGCGTCACGCCGGCGTCGGCCAGCGCGGACAGCAGCCGGGGCAGGAACGCGACGTCGCGGTGCACCAGCAGCGTCTCGGCGGAGTTGCAGACGCTCACCCGGTGGGTCTTGGCGTTGAGCACGATCGCCTCGGCGATCGCCGGGTCGGCCGAGGCGTCGACGTAGACGTGGCAGTTCCCCTCGCCGGTCTCGATGACCGGCACCCGCGCCTCGCGCACCACGCGCTGGATCAGCGACGCCCCGCCGCGGGGGATCACCACGTCGACCAGGCCGCGGGCGTTCAGCAGCTCGCCCACCGAGGCGCGGTCGGCGGGCAGCAGCTCGACCGAGCCGGCCGGGAGCCCGGCCTTCTCCGCCGCCTCGGTGAGGACGGCGACCAGCGCGGTGTTGGTCCGGAACGCCGAGGCCGAGCCGCGCAGCAGCGCCGCGTTGCCGCTCTTGAGGCACAGCCCGGCCGCGTCGACGGTCACGTTCGGCCGGGCCTCGTAGACGATGCCGACCACGCCGAGGGGCACCCGGACCTGGCGCAGCTGCAGCCCGTTGGGCAGCGTCGACCCGCGGACGACGTCGCCGACCGGGTCGGGCAGCGCGACCAGCTGGCGCAGCGCGTCGGCCACGCCGGCGATGCGGCCGGCGTCGAGCCGCAGCCGGTCGAGGACCGAGGCCGGGGTGCCGTCGGCCGCGGCCGCCGCCACGTCGGCGGCGTTGGCGGAGAGCACCTCGTCGGCGCGCTCGACCAGCGCGTCGGCCATGGCGCGCAGCGCGCCGTCCTTGGTGTCGGTGGGCAGGGTGCGCAGCACCCGGGCGGCGGCGCGGGCGCGCAGCGCCGCGGCCCCGATCAGCGGCAGGCCGGAGACGTCGGACACGTCCGCGAGCCTACGCGGGCGGGCGGGGGCCTCCGGCCGCCTCGAGCGACGGCGCCTATGTGAGAATGATTCCCATGAACACGTGGACGGCGCGCACCGTGACCGCAGCCACCGCCTCGGCCGCCGCTCTGGCGCTGGCCGGGTGCGGGGGCGCCGACGCGACCGCGGGCAGCACCGGTGGGGACGGGCTCACCGTCGTCGCGGGCTTCTACCCGCTGGAGTGGGCGGCGCAGCGCGTCGGCGGCGACCGCGTCGCCGTCTCCTCGCTGACGCCGCAGGGCGCCGAGGCCCACGACCTCGAGCTCGCGCCGCAGGACGTCGCTGCGGTCGCCGACGCCGACCTGCTCGTCTACCTCGACGGCTTCCAGCCGGCGCTCGACGAGGCCGTGCAGAACGAGGCCGCCGACACGGCGTGGGACGCGGGCCAGGCCGCCGATCTCGTGCCGATCGCCGAGGAGGACGCCCACGAGGGCGAGACCGCCGAGGAGCACGCGGAGCACGCCCACGAGGACGGGGCGGTCGACCCGCACTTCTGGCTGGACCCGGTCCGGCTGGCCTCCGTCGGCGACGCCCTGGCCGACCGGCTGACCGAGGCCGACCCCGACGGCGCGGCGACCTATGAGCAGAACGCGGCCGCGCTGCGCACCGACCTCGAGGCGCTCGACGCCGAGATGCAGGCGGGCCTGGCCGGCTGCGCGGTGGGCACCCTGGTCACCGGCCACGACGCCTTCGGTTACCTGGGTGACCGGTACGGTCTCGAGGTGGTCGGCATCAGCGGGCTCAGCCCCTCCGCCGAGCCCAGCCCGGCCGCCCAGGCCGAGATCGCCGAGCTGGTCCGGGAACGCGGCATCACGACCGTCTACACCGAGACCCTCGTCGACCCGGCCGTCGCCGAGACCGTCGCGAGCGAGGCAGGGGTGCGGACCGCCGTCCTGGACCCGATCGAGGGGCTGACCGACGAGTCGGCCGGCAGCGACTACCTCGAGGTCATGCGG
>DATIMX010000621.1:0-5072 GCA_035474935.1 Geodermatophilus sp.
CGAGTACGGCCTGGGACTGCGCCGCGACATCGCGCGGGTCATCCGCGAGCACCGCCCCGACGCCCTGCTCGTCGGGTCCTGGGACGTCGAGTTCGTCGCCGGGCTCAACCAGGCCGACCACCGGGTCGCCGGCCTGGCCGCAGTCGACGCGCTGCGCGACGCCGGCAACCGCTGGGTGTTCCCCGAGCTGCTCGACGAGGGGCTGGAGCCCTGGACGGTCCGCTGGCTGCTGGTCAGCGGCGACGACCGCCCGACCCACGGCGTGGACGTGACCGGCGAGGCGCTGGAACGGGGCATCGCCTCGCTGGAGGCGCACGGGCACTACCTGGCCGGCATCCCCGGGCACCCGCCCCCGCGGGCCATGATCACCGGGATCACGGCACTGCAGGGGCGGGCGATGGGGGTCCGGCACGCGGTGCTGTTCCGCGCCTTCGACTTCGCGGCCCCGCCACCGATCGCGCTGGAGGCGATGCGGGCCGCGACGGAGTCGGTCGGCTGAGCCGGGTCAGCAGCCCCCGCCGTCGCCGCCACCACCACCGCAGTCGCCGCCGAAGCCCCCGCCCCAGCCGGCGCCGACCCAGCCCGCCCCGGCGCCGTGGGCGTACACCCCGGAGTGGCTGCGGTGGACCTCGCGCACGCTCGGGCCCGGGGTCGTCGGCAGGTACGGCCGCGGTGGAGCGAAGACGGCTGCGCGGCGCTCGGCGTCCGCCCACGCCCGGGGACCGTCCAGCGCCACCGCGAGCGCCCCGGCGTGGTCGACGGCCGGCGGGTCGGACCGGAGCCGGCGCAGCTCCCGCCGTCCCGCGAAGGTCAGCCCGACCGCCGTCCACGTCCGCTCGGCCGTGGCGTGCACGCCGCCGCGCCGGGAGACCAGCCCGGCCCGCTGCAGCCCGTCGGCGAGTGCGATGAGCCGGGCGTCGGTGCGCACCCGCCAGGCCATCCCGTCGATCGACCGGCGGGCGCGGGGACCCGCGGCGTCGAGCACGGCGGCCTCGACGGGGTGTCGACGGTGGGGGTCGACCACGTGCAGCTCGGCGGTGGCGGGGGTGACCCCCAGGCGGCCGTCCTCGATCAGGGCCACCACTGCGGCCTCGACGGCCCGGCGCGGGCCACCGGCCAGGTAGGCGACCTCGTACAGGTCGGAGCCGAGGAGGGGGACGTGCGTTCCGGTCATGTCCGTCGTCCTTCGCGTCGAGGATCGAGAGGGGCTGCGGCCGCACGGCGACGGTCGCACATCCCACCCGCCGTCCGCGAGCGTGCTTGCACGATTGCACGGGGTGGCTATCGTCCGGCCGTGCTCGACCGGGACACCCCATCGGTGCGGGAGCGGCGGCTGGCGCGCGAGCTGCGACAGCTGCGCACGGACACCCAGCTGCACGCCAAGGACGTCGCCGCGCGCCTCGGGTGGTCACCGTCGAAGGTGTCGCGGATCGAGACGGCGCGGATCGGCATCGCCGCCGACGACCTCGACCGGCTGCTCGAGCTGTACCGGGTCCCCGACGGGCAGGCCGACCTGCTGCGCCGGCTGGCACCGTCGGCCCGGCCGCGCGGCTGGTGGGACGCCTACGCCGACACCCTGTCCCCCGGGTACGCCAACCTCATCCGGCTGGAGGCGGGGTCCCGGGCGCTGCGCTGCTTCGGCGCGCTCGTGCCGCACGCACTGCTGCAGACCCCGGACTACGTGCGCCAGGTCGTGCTCTCCACCTGGGAGCGGCCCGCACCACCCGAGGTCGAGCGCCGGGTGCAGGTCTGCCGGCGGCGGCAGGAGGTCCTCGACGCGGCCGACCCGATGCAGCTGTGGGCGGTGCTCGACGAGTCGGTGCTCCACCGCACCGCGGGCGCACCCGGGACGTCCGACGGTGCGGCGGTGCTGCGCGGTCAGCTGGAGTGGCTGGCCGAGGTGGCCGGCCGGCCGAACGTCACCCTGCAGGTGCTGCCCTTCGACGCCGGGCTGCCGCCGGTGACCGCAGGCTCGTTCTCCGCCCTCGAGTCCCGCGCCACCGGGACGCCGGACGTCGTCTACCTGGAGAACAAGACGCGGATCGCCTTCGTCGACGGCGAGGCGGAGGTGCACCGGTACGGCCGCGCGTTCGAGCTGCTCACCGAGATGGCGCTGGACCCCGACGCGTCGGTCCGGCTGATCCGGCGGCTGGCCGCCGGCCGGTAGGCGTGGAACGGCCCCGTCCCGGGCCCCACCCTGAGCCTGCGAAGGGTGGGGAGGACGGGGGCCTTCCACGAGTGGCGGGGGGCAGGAGGGTCCCTTCTCAGGCGGCGCCGAGGGCGTCGGCCACCCGGTGGTGGGCCACCGCCTCGGCGGCCCGGCTCTGCCGCTCCAGCGTGCGGGCCAGTGCCCGGCGCGCCCAGCCGTTGGCCGGCGCCATCTCCACCAGCCGGGTCAGCGCGTCCTCCGCCCTCGTCAGCTGGGCGGAGCCGAAGTAGGCGCGGGCCAGGAGCTCGAGGGCGGCCTCGTTGGCCGGCTCGGCCTCGACGAGCGGCTCGAGCAGGCGCGCCGCCTCGATCGGCTGCCCCATCGCGAGGAAGAGGTCCGCGCGGAGGAACTCCGAGTGCAGGTCGCGCTGGGTCATGCCAGGACAACCCGCAGCCCGCGCCACGGCTTCCCGCGGCAGAAATACGTCGAACCCGCATCGTTGTAGTGCATCCACCGAGGGGCGGAGGGGGAAGAATGGGCACCGTCCCCCTCCCCCCGGGAGAACTCATGGCACTGCGACCGCACCGCACGGCCGACACCACCGAGGAGCGCCCAGGCCCCGGCGCCCGCGTGTACGCCGTCCAACGCACCGGCGCCGTTCTGGTGGCGCTCATCCTCCTCGTCTTCGGCCTGCTCGGCTTCGCCGGCGGCCTGGACTACTTCTCCACCCAGGGCGAGCGCATCCTCGGCCTGTCCTCCAACGGCCTGCTGTCGACCATCTCGGTGGTCATGGCGGTCGTCCTGCTGGTCGCCGCTGCACGCAGCCCGCGGGTCACCTCGACGATCATGATCGTCGCCGGCTCGCTGTTCCTGCTCTCCGCCCTGGTCAACCTGGCGGTGCTGCGCACCTCCTTCAACATCCTCGCGTTCAGGTTCGAGAACGTCGTGTTCTCCGTCGTCGTCGGCCTGCTCCTGCTGACGCTCGGCGCCTACGGCCGGATCGGCGGCCACCTGCCGGATGACAGCCCGTACGCCCACCCGCACGCGCTGGCGGAGGGGGACGACGACGACCTGCCGACGACGCCGGCGGAGTTCGCCGCGGAGGAGGCGATGCGCGAGGCCGAGAGGGCCGTCTGCCTGCACGCCGGCACCGAGGACCAGCGCCGCCGGGTGGCGGCCATGGCCCAGGTGCACAGCCGGGGCGACCGCCGCCGGGTGTGGATGTCCTTCGACCAGGCACGCCGGCTCGGCTGACCGGGCCGCCGCCGGCCACCGGGCGCGACGGCGGGACGTACCCTCGCCACCGCCATGACCGCCCGCACCCCCACTGCCGCCCGCCTGCGGGCCGATGCGTGCCCCGGAGCGCTGCAGACCCATGCCGCCGCCGACGGCGCGCTGGCCCGGGTGCGGGTCCCCGGCGGTCTGCTGACCGGCGGCCAGCTGCGGGCGCTCGCGGCTGCCGCGCGCGACCTCGGCGACGGGGCACTGGAGCTCACCAGCCGGGGCAACGTGCAGCTGCGCGGCCTGGCCGACGGCGCGGAGGCCGAGCTCGGCGACCGGCTCGCCGCCGTCGGCCTGCTGCCCAGCGCGTCGCACGAGCGGGTGCGCAACGTGCTGGCCAGCGCGCTGACCGGCCGGGCCGGCGGGCACGTCGACGTCCGGCCGTGGGTGCGCGCGCTGGACGCCGGGATCTGTGTCGACCCCGCGCTCGCCGCGCTGCCCGGCCGGTACCTCGCCACGCTCGACGACGGCCGCGGCGACGTCGCCGGCCTCGGTGGGGACGTCGGCCTGCTCGCCCTCTCCCCCGCCGAGGTCGCCCTGACTCTGGCCGGCACCGACTCGGGGTTTCGTGCCCACCCGGACGACGCGGTCGCGCTCGCCCTCGCCGCCACGCGGGCCTTCCTCGACGAGCGCGCCGCCCGGGGCGGCACCGCGTGGCGACTGGCGGAACTGGACGACGGTGTCGCAGCTGTGACAGCCCGGCTGAGCGGCCGCCGGGGCATGACGGTGGACCTCCCTCCGGCACCGACGCCGGGGCCGGTCGGTGCAGCGGCGCAACACGACGGGCGGACCGCCCTCGTCGCCGTCGTGCCGCTCGGCCGGCTCACCGCGGACCAGGCGGAGCTGCTGGCCCGGCTCGCCGACGAGGTGCAGCTGACGCCGCGGCGCAGCGTCGTCGTCCCCGACCTGGCCGAGGACGCCGTCGACGACGCGGCCGTCGCCCTGCACCGGACCGGCATGGTGTTCGACGCGGACAGCGCCTGGACCAGGGTGACCGCCTGCGCGGGCCGGCCGGGGTGCGCGAAGTCGCTCGCCGACGTCCGCGCCGACGCCGCCCGGGCCGTGGCGGACGGCACACTGCCGGCGGGCGGTGCCCGCCAGCACTGGGCCGGGTGCGAGCGCCGCTGTGGCCGTCCCCGCGGCGAGGTCGTCGACGTGGTGGCGACCGGGACCGGATACCGAGTCGGGTGGAGCTGATGTACGAGTACGAGAAGGACGGCGCGGAGATCTACCGGCGCTCGTTCGCCACGATCCGCGCCGAGACCGACCTGGCCGGCCTGCCCGAGGACGTCGCCCGCGTCGCGGTGCGGATGGTGCACGCCTGCGGGCAGGTCGACCTGGTCGGTGACCTCGCCTTCTCCCCCGACGTCGTGGTCCGGGCCCGCGAGGCGCTGGACGCCGGCGCCCCGGTGCTGTGCGACGCGGAGATGGTCGCCTCGGGCGTCACCCGGCGGCGGCTGCCCAAGGACAACGACGTCGTCTGCACGCTCAACGACCCGCGCACCCCGGGCCTGGCCGCCGACCTCGGCACCACCCGCACCGCCGCGGCGCTCGAGCTGTGGCGCGACCGGCTGGACGGCGCGGTGGTCGCCATCGGCAACGCGCCGACCGCGCTGTTCCACCTGCTGGAGATGGTCGCCGC
>DATIMX010000622.1:0-3647 GCA_035474935.1 Geodermatophilus sp.
AACAGCCGGCTGGTCTCCACCAGCTCGGCGGCGACCACCCAGCGCGGCGGCTTCTTCGCCAGCGGGGTGCCGGGCGCGATCACGAACCGCGCGTTGCGGGCGCCGAGGTACTCCCGGCCCCCGCGCCGCCGGTCGCCGTCCCTCCCCTTGGTGTCCTCCACCTGGAGACCGACGTGGGAGAGCAGGCCGGCCAGCAGCGCGGTGTGGATGCCGCGCTCGTCGGGCTCGGCCGCGAGCTCACCGACGGTCATGCCCAGCCGGCGGGCGGTGCTGCGCAGCTGGCCGTAGAGGTCCTGCCACTCGCGGATGCGCAGGTAGTGCAGGAACTCGCGCTTGATCGTGCGCCGGAACTGGCTGCCCGACAGCGCCTCCTGCTGCTCGCCGAGGTACCGCCACAGGTTGAGCAGCGCGAGGAAGTCGGAGTTCTCGTCGGCGAACCGGGCGTGGGCCTGGTCGGCGGCCTGCTGGTGCTCGGTGGGCCGCTCGCGGGGGTCCTGGATGGTCAGCCCCGCGGCGATGACCAGCACCTCCTCCAGCACGCCCCGCCGGTCGGCCTCGACGACCATCCGCGCCATCCGCGGGTCCAGCGGCAGGGCGGCCAGCGCCCGACCGGTGGGGGTCAGCGCGCCGTCCTCGGCGAGGGCGCCGAGCTCCTCGAGCAGCGCCACGCCGTCGGCGACCGCGCGGCGGTCCGGCGGGTCGATGAACGGGAAGTCGGCGACGTCCCCCAGCTCGAGGGCGGCCATCTGCAGCAGCACCGAGGCCAGGCTGGTGCGCAGGATCTCCGGGTCGGTGTACTCCGGCCGGCTCTCGAAGTCCTCCTCGGTGTAGAGCCGGATGGCGATGCCCTCGGAGGTGCGCCCGCAGCGGCCGGAGCGCTGCCGCGCCGAGGCCTGGCTGATCGGCTCGATCGGCAGCCGCTGCACCTTGAGCCGGGAGCTGTACCGGGAGATGCGCGCGGTGCCCGGGTCGACGACGTAGCGGATCCCGGGCACCGTCAGCGAGGTCTCGGCGACGTTGGTGGCCAGCACGATCCGCCGCCCGGTGTGCGGGGCGAAGACGCGGTGCTGGTCGGCCGCCGAGAGCCGCGAGTAGAGCGGCAGCACCTCGGCCGAGGGGAAGCGCTCGGTGAGGACGTCGGCGGTGTCGCGGATCTCCCGCTCGCCGGCGAGGAAGACCAGGACGTCGCCCGGACCCTCGGCGGTCAGCTCGTCGACGGCGTCGGCGATGGCGGTGACCTGGTCGCGGTCCGGGTCGGTTGCCGGGTCGTCGGGGTCGACCACCGGGCGGTAGCGGACCTCGACCGGGTAGGTGCGCCCGCTGACCTCGACGACCGGGACCTCGGCTCCGTCGACCGGGCCATGCCCATTGTCGCCGAGTCCTGCGAAGTGCCCATCGTCGCCGAGTCCTGCGAAGTGCTTGGCCACCCGCTCGACGTCGATCGTCGCCGAGGTGATGACCAGCTTGAGGTCGGGACGCCGGGGCAGGATCTGCGCCAGGTAGCCGAGCAGGAAGTCGATGTTGAGGCTGCGCTCGTGCGCCTCGTCGAGGATGAGCGTGTCGTACTGGCGCAGCAGCCGGTCGCGGCCGATCTCGGCCAGCAGGACGCCGTCGGTCATGACCTTGACCAGCGTCGTGTCGCCGACCTGGTCGGTGAAGCGCACCTTCCAGCCGACGACCTCGCCCAGCGGGGTCTCCAGCTCCTCGGCGATCCGCTCGGCCACGGTGCGCGCGGCGATCCGTCGCGGCTGGGTGTGCCCGATCCGGCCCCGCACGCCGCGGCCGAGCTCGAGGGCGATCTTGGGCAGCTGGGTGGTCTTGCCCGAGCCGGTCTCCCCCGCCACGACGACCACCTGGTGCTCGCGCAGCGCCGCGGCGATGTCCTCGCGGCGGGCACTGACCGGCAGCTCGGCGGGGTAGCGCACGGTCGGGACGGCGGCGCGACGGCGGGCGATCCGCTCCTCGGCGGCCGCGACGTCGGCGGCGATCCGCGACCGCTGCCGGGCCCGGGCCTCGGCGTCCCTGGTCCTGCGGGTGGCGTCGAGCCGGCGGCGCAGCCGGTGCTCGTCCTCGAGGGTCAGGCCGGCCAGCCGCGCGCGCAGGTCGTCGGGCGGGGTGGTCACGACGGTCTCCTCGTCTGGGGGCAGGCAGGGGGGCGCGCGGCGGCGGGTGGACGGCGACCGGCGTGGTCTCCAGGATCGCACCGGACGCCGAGTGGCGGTCGTGGCCCGCCCCACTTGCATGGGCCGTACAACTGTTTGCATGATCCGTACAACAGCTTGTACGGTGCACGTGTTTCGTCCCCTGCCCGCTGGAGTCCGCCGTGCCGCTCCGCACTCCCGTGCCCGGCCCCGCCACGCCCGGCGACGACCGGCTCGCCGACCTGCGCACGCTCGGCGAGCAGCTGCCGCGCTTCATGCGATTGGTGCACGCCCTCAAGGCGCACCAGGCCACCGAGGGCCGCGCCGCGCTGGTCCTGCTGTTCCCGCTCGAGCGGCTGGGCCCGCTGCGGCAGAGCACGCTGGCCGAGCTCGTGCACGCCGATCCGTCGACGGTCAGCCGGCACGTGTCCTCGCTCATCGAGCAGGGGCTGGTCCAGCGGGTCGCCGACGAGACCGACGGGCGGGCCAGCCGTCTCGTCGTCACCGACGCCGGCTCCACCGCACTGCAGCAGGTCCGGGCCGAGCGGGAGGCCCATCTCGCCGCGGCCACCGCCGACTGGCCGGCCGCGGAGCTGACCGCCCTCACCCGGCTGTTCGGCCGCCTCCTCGACGACCTCACCGCGTCACTGCCCACCGAACCCGCCGCCGTGCCAGGCGCCGCCCGACCGAGAGAGAAGTGATGACGCACAGCACCCGCGCCCGCGCGGCAGAGCGGAGCGGCGCCCGGGCGGCGGCCTCCGCACCGGGCGCGGACGGCGCCTTCACCCACCGGCAGATCCTCACGATCATCGCCGGGCTGATGGTCGCGATGTTCCTGGCGGCGCTCGACCAGACCGTCGTCGCGACCGCGATCCGCACGATCGCCGACGACCTGAACGGTTACGACCTGCAGGCGTGGGCGACGACGGCCTTCCTCATCACGTCGACGATCTCGACCCCGCTGTACGGGAAGCTCTCCGACATCTACGGACGGCGGCCGTTCTACCTGTTCGCGATCGGCGTCTTCGTCGTCGGCTCGGTGCTCTGCGCCATCGCCGACACGATGTACCAGCTGGCCGCCTACCGGGCGCTCCAGGGCATCGGCGCCGGCGGCCTGATGTCGCTGGCCCTGGCGATCATCGGCGACATCGTGCCGCCGCGGGAGCGCTCGCGGTACCAGGGCTACTTCATGGCCGTCTTCGGCACCTCCAGCGTGCTCGGCCCGGTCATCGGCGGCTTCCTCGCCGGCCAGTCCTCGCTGCTGGGGCTGACCGGCTGGCGCTGGATCTTCATGATCAACGTGCCCCTCGGGATGCTGGCCTTCGCCGCCGTGTACCGGGTGCTGCACCTGCCGCACGTGCGCCGGGACCACCGGATCGACTGGCCCGGAGCGCTGGGGCTGGTCACCTTCGTCGTGCCGCTGCTCATCGTCGCCGAGCAGGGCCGCGTCTGGGGCTGGACGTCGGGCCGGGCCCTGCTCTGCTACGTCATCGGTGCCGTCGGCCT
>DATIMX010000623.1:0-6990 GCA_035474935.1 Geodermatophilus sp.
ATGCAGGCCTGCGTCGACGAGTTCAAGGAGAACGAGGACCTGCCCAACACCACCAACCCCGACGACTGGGCGCGGATCTCGGGCAAGAAGGGCGAGCGGATCGTCTACATCCGCACGCTCATCAGCGGCAAGGGCACCGAGAGCGGGCGCGCCATCGACACGGCGACCAACACCGGCCAGTACCTGTAGTCGAAGGACCTCCGAAAGGGCCCCGTCCTCCCCGCCACTCGCACGCTCGCGGCGGTGCCCTGGACGGGGCCGCCAGACCGTTCGCGAGCCCGGGGTGGGCCCCTGGACGAGGCCGGACGACGGCCCGGCTCCCGCACCGCGGGGGCCGGGCCGTCCGCCGTCCGGAGGGCCGTGCGCCCCGGGGAGATCGGCGATCCCGCACGCCCGCGGGACCCCAGCCGCGCGAGACCGCCGATCCCGCCGCCGGTGAGCCGACTCGTCGGCAGGCGGCCGACCGTCCGCCGGACGGTGTCGCCCCGGGGCCGGGGGTGGAGCGCCCACGCCTAGGGTGGCGACATGAGCGTGCGGCGGGTCATGGGGACCGAGGTCGAGTACGGCATCTCGGTGCCCGGGCAGCCGACGGCGAACCCGACGACGCTGTCCAGCCAGGTCGTGAACGCCTGGGCGGTGGCCGAGGCGCCGACCCCGCGCCGGCCGCGCTGGGACTTCGAGGAGGAGTCGCCGCTGCGCGACGCCCGGGGTTTCGACCTGTCCCCGGCCCAGGCGCTGGACCACAACGACCTGGAGGAGGACTCGGGGATGGCCAACGTCATCCTCACCAACGGGGCCCGCCTCTACGTCGACCACGCGCACCCGGAGTACTCGACGCCGGAGGTCACCAACCCGCGCGACGTCGTCCTGTGGGACAAGGCGGGGGAGCAGGTGATGGCCGAGGCGGCGCGCCGCGCCGCGCGCGTCCCCGGCACCCAGCCGATCCAGCTCTACAAGAACAACACCGACGGCAAGGGCGCGTCCTACGGCGCGCACGAGAACTACCTGATGGACCGGCGGACGCCGTTCCTCGACATCATCCGCGGGCTCATCCCGTTCTTCGTGACCCGCCAGGTGGTGGCCGGCTCCGGGCGCGTGGGCATCGGCACCGAGAGCCGCACGCAGGGGTTCCAGCTCTCCCAGCGCGCCGACTTCTTCGAGGTCGAGGTGGGCCTGGAGACGACGCTCAAGCGGCCGATCATCAACACCCGCGACGAGCCGCACGCCGACGCCGACAAGTACCGCCGGCTGCACGTGATCATCGGCGACGCCAACCTCGCCGAGCTGTCGACCTACCTCAAGGTCGGGACGACGGCGCTGGTGCTGGACATGATCGAGGCGCGCACCCTCACCCAGGACCTCTCGATCGAGGAGCCGGTCGCGGCGCTGCAGGCGATCAGCCACGACCCGTCGCTGACCCACCGGGTGCGGCTGCGCGACGGCCGCCGGATGACCGCCCTGGAGGTGCAGCGGGCGTACCTGGAGATGGCGCAGCGCCACGTCGACCGGCGGAGCGAGGACGACGGCCAGGCCGCCGACGTGCTGCGCCGGTGGGCCGAGGCGCTCGAGGACCTCGCGGTCGACCCCATGCGCTGCGCCGACCGCCTGGACTGGCCGGCGAAGCTCCGGCTGCTGGAGGGCTACCGCTCCCGCGACGGGCTGTCGTGGGGCGACTCGCGGCTGCACCTGGTCGACCTGCAGTACTCCGACGTGCGGCCCGAGAAGGGGCTGTACCACCGGCTGGTCTCGCGCGGCTCGATGCAGCGGTTGCTCACCGACGACGAGGTGCTGCAGGCGATGGTGCGCCCGCCGTCGGACACCCGGGCGTTCTTCCGCGGGGAGTGCCTGCGCCGCTACCCGGCCCAGGTGGCCGCGGCGTCGTGGGACTCGGTGGTCTTCGACCTGGGCCGGGAGAACCTGGTGCGGATCCCCACCATGGAGCCGCTGCGCGGCACGCGGGACCACGTCGGTGCGCTGTTCGAGTCCACGTCCTCGGCGCAGGAGCTGGTCGACACGATCACCGGCGGCTGACCACGCCGGTCGGTCGACCTCCGTTCGTCACACCGCGCGGGTAGCTTCTGCACCAGGCACCTGTCACGGCACCTGTCACGACCTGCACCGGGAGGAACCCCATGGCCACGAGGGACAGCGGCGGTCAGCAGCGCTCGACGCGCAGCCGGGAGGAGACCGAGGAGGTCGAGGCATCGGTCGACACCGAGGTCGCCGAGCGCCACAAGGAGGTCTCCGAGGACCTCGACTCCATCCTCGACGAGATCGACGAGGTGCTCGAGGAGAATTCGGAAGAGTTCGTTCGGTCGTACGTGCAGAAGGGCGGAGAGTGATCATTTGATCGCTCCCCGTAGTGAGCAAGCGCTGCCCGTCGTGTGGGGAGACCAAGGACGCGTCCGACTTCGGCCGTAACCGCACGCTGCCGGACGGCCTCTCGTTCTACTGCCTCGCCTGCAGTCGCGAGCGCAACAGAGCCTGGTACCGCCAGCGCCGACGTTCGCTGGGCAAGGAGGTCCGTGATCACTCGTGGATCCCGGAGGGGTTCCGCTGGTGCCCGTCGTGCGAGCAACCGGTCCCACACGAGGACTACACGCGGAACAGCAGGACCGCGTCGGGATTCGGCTCGCGCTGCCGCGCCTGTGACCGGGCGGCGAACTCGGCCGGCTACTTCTACCGCAAGTACAAGCTGCGCACGAGCGAGATCGCCGACCTGAAGGCTGCTCAGGACGGTCGCTGTGCCATCTGCGGGGATCCGGCCCAGCACCTGGACCACGACCACGAGACCGGCGCGACGCGCCAGATGCTGTGCCAGCGGTGCAATCAGGGCCTGGGGCTCTTCCGCGACGACCCGGGCCTGCTGCAGACGGCGGCCCTCTACGTCGAGGGGCACCGTGAGCGACAGGTCCTCGGGCGACTCCAGGAGACGTTCATCGTCCGGCCCGCCACCGGGAGCCCGTCCGGAGAGCCGCCGGTAGGGTCGTGATGGCGTCCTGCCCGGCCCGCACGGGGTCCTCGGCGAGGCGTCAGATCGAGCGAGGCCGCCGGTCCCCGGCGGCGAGAGAGGCGGATGGGTGAGCGAGTATTCGGCTGGCCGGAGCGGGTTCCCACCCGCGTACCTGGACCGGGTGGGTTCCTCGTTCACCGACTTCCTCGCGGCGGCCGCGCCCGACCTGCTGCCGGGCCGGCGTCCGGTGCCGCAGCTGCCCGTCGGTGACGTCACGCCGCACGGCACCACGATCGTGTCGGTCACCTACGACGGCGGCGTGCTCATGGGCGGCGACCGGCGGGCGACGATGGGCAACCTGATCTCCAGCCGCGACATCGAGAAGGTCTACCCGGCCGACGCCTGGTCGGACATCGGCATCGCCGGTGCGGCGGGCATCGCCATCGAGATGGTCCGGCTCTACCAGGTCGAGCTCGAGCACTACGAGAAGATCGAGGGCCTCACGCTCTCCCTCGACGGCAAGGCCAACCGGCTGGCCCAGATGATCCGCGGCAACCTCGGCGCGGCGCTGCAGGGGCTGGCCGTGGTCCCGCTGTTCGCCGGCTTCGACCTCGACGCCGCGCCCGGCACCGCGCCCGGGCGGATCTTCAGCTACGACGTCACCGGTGGGAACTACGAGGAGCGCGGCTACGCCGCCGTCGGCTCGGGCTCGCTGTTCGCCCGCAACTCGCTGAAGAAGACCTGGCGGCCCAACCTGGACGGCGACGCCGCCACGCGCAGCCTGGTCGAGGCGCTCTACGACGCCGCCGACGACGACTCCGCCACCGGCGGCCCCGACCCGGTGCGCCGGCTGTACCCGATCGTCTACCGGGTCGACGCCGAGGGCGCGGTCCGGCTGACCGACGACGAGGTCGCCGCCGTCGCCACGACCATCACCGACGAGCGGGCCGCCGCCGAGGGGCAGGGCTGATCGCCATGACCATGCCGTACTACGCCTCGCCCGAGCAGCTGATGCGCGACAAGTCGGAGTACGCCCGCAAGGGCATCGCCCGCGGTCGCAGCGTCGCCGTCGTCACCTACGCCGACGGTGTGCTGTTCATCGCCGAGAACCCCAGCTCCACGCTGCACAAGGTCGGCGAGCTCTACGACCGGATCGGCTTCGCCGCCGTCGGCCGCTACAGCGAGTTCGAGAGCCTGCGGGTGGCCGGTGTGCGGCTGGCCGACGTCCGCGGTTACAGCTACAACCGCCGCGACGTCACCGGCCGGGTCATCGCCAACGCCTACGCCCAGACCCTCGGCGAGGTCTTCACCCAGCAGCTGAAGCCCTTCGAGGTCGAACTGTGCGTCGCCGAGGTGGGCGACACCCCCGAGACCGACCAGATGTACCGGCTGACCTTCGACGGCTCGGTCGTCGACGAGCCCGACTTCGTCGTCATGGGCGGCCAGGCCGAGGCGGTCAGCGCGCACCTGCGCGAGCACTTCCTGCCCGGCATGGGCCTGGCCGAGGCGCTGCGGGTCGGTGTCCAGGCGCTCTCGGCGGTCAGCCCGGCCACCAGCGCCGGCAACGGCGGCCCCGCGCTGCTGTCCGCCGAGCAGCTGGAGGTCGCGGTCCTGGACCGGCAGCGGCCCAAGCGCGCCTTCCGGCGGATCACCGGTGCTCCGCTGCGCACACTGCTCGACCGCTCCGAGGGCGGCGCGGCCGCCGGCGGCGAGCAGCCGCAGACCGCCGCGCACTCCCCGAGCGTGCCCCAGCCGGGCACCCCGGCCGGCCTCGGCGAGCCGTCGGCTCCCGACAGCGGCGGGACCGCAGGCAGCGGGGGAGAGGCGCCGACCACCTGAAACAGGACCTCCCTGGTGCGGCGACGAGCCGTCCTGGAGGAGTAGGACGGACGCATGCCGGAGTACCGGGTCAACGACAGCGCCGTCCGCCAGGCTCGACAGCTCATCGACGACGGCCGGTTCGACGACCGCACCGAGTGGTCCGATGCCGCGCCGGACGCCGCCGCGGCCAACGACGTCATCGAGCAGGAGGGCTTCGACGCCTTCGCCGCCTGGCACCTCGCCGAGGACCCGGACGCCTCCGAGGGCACCAAGGGCCGCTATGCGTTCCCGTACGGCGACTTCCGCACCGTCAACCGCGCGGCGCTGATCCACGCGAAGCAACGAGCCGGCCAGAACCACCACGGCGCGATCGAGAGGGTGGCCGACGAGCTGCTGCAACGGCTGGACGCGCACCGGGAGGGCTGACGACGCCCACCCGCCACGGCGCGGGCGGCGCGAGCGCGGACAGGGAGCTTTCGTCGGGTCCGGCGCCTAGAGTCGGTGCGTGGAGCGACGCATCTTCGGCATCGAGACCGAGTACGGCGTGACGTGCACCTTTCGGGGGCAGCGGCGGTTGTCGCCGGACGAGGTGGCCCGCTACCTGTTCCGCCGCGTGGTGTCGTGGGGGCGCAGCTCCAACGTCTTCCTCCGCAACGGCTCCCGGCTGTACCTGGACGTGGGCAGCCACCCGGAGTACGCCACGGCCGAGTGCGACGACCTGACCGAGCTGGTGGTGCACGACAAGGCCGGCGAGCGGATCCTCGAGGGGCTGCTGGTCGACGCCGAGCAGCGGCTGGCCGAGGAGGGCGTCACCGGCGACATCTACCTGTTCAAGAACAACACCGATTCCGCGGGCAACAGCTACGGCTGCCACGAGAACTACCTGGTCGGCCGGCACGGGGAGTTCAGCCGGCTGGCCGACGTGCTGATCCCGTTCCTGGTCAGCCGGCAGATCGTGGTGGGCGCGGGGAAGGTGCTGCAGACCCCGCGCGGGGCGATCTACTGCATCAGCCAGCGCGCCGAGCACATCTGGGAGGGCGTCTCCTCGGCGACCACCCGGTCGCGGCCGATCATCAACACCCGCGACGAGCCGCACGCCGACGCCGAGCGCTACCGGCGGCTGCACGTGATCGTCGGGGACTCGAACATGAACGAGACCACGACGCTGCTCAAGGTCGCCGTCACCGACCTGGTGCTGCGGATGATCGAGGCCGGGGTGCCGATCCGGGACATGAGCCTGGAGAACCCGATCCGCGCCATCCGCGAGATCAGCCACGACATGACCGGACGGCGCAAGGTGCGGCTGGCCAACGGCAAGGAGATGTCGGCGCTGGAGATCCAGTCCGAGTACCACTCCCGGGCCGCGGAGTTCGTCGACCGGGAGGGCTTCGGCCCGGTGCACCGGCAGATGCTGGAGCTGTGGGGGCGGGTGCTCAAGGCCGTCGACACCGGCGACCTCTCGCTGATCGACCGGGAGATCGACTGGGCCACCAAGTACCAGCTCATCGAGCGCTACCGGGCCAAGCGGGACCTGCCCATGAGCTCCCCCCGGGTGGCCCAGATGGACCTGGCCTACCACGACATCAGCCGCACCCGGGGGCTGTACTACCTGCTCGAGCGCAACAACCAGGTCGACCGGGTGGCCCACGAGCCGCGGGTGTTCGAGGCCAAGAACGTGCCCCCGCAGACCACCCGCGCCCGGCTGCGCGGGGAGTTCATCCGCAAGGCCCAGGAGAAGCGCCGCGACTTCACCGTCGACTGGGTGCACCTCAAGCTCAACGACCAGGCCCAGCGCACGGTGCTGTGCAAGGACCCCTTCAAGGCCGTCGACGAGCGCGTGGACAAGCTCATCGCCAGCATGTGAAGAAGGACCCCCTCCTCCCCACCCCTCGCACGCTCGGGGCGGGACCCGGGAGGGGGCCTGGGTCCCGGAGGGGTCCGCGACGGGCGCGTCGAGGGCACCCGGCGAGGGTCGCGCCGCGGGATGGGGGCCGGAGGCTCCCCGACGCGGTGCGACGGACGGGCTCGGACGTGGACGGGGGACGGCACGTGGCCGCGGCCGGAGGCCGGTCGGCCGACAGTCAGTCCAGCGGCACCTGCAGCGCGGCGTACCGTCCCGCGGCGGCGGCGGCCAGGAAGTAGGCGCGCTCCTCGGGCCAGCCGCGCCCCATCGTCGACAGCGGCACGGGGGACAGGCCGAGGGCCTCCTCGAGCCC
>DATIMX010000624.1:0-1863 GCA_035474935.1 Geodermatophilus sp.
CCCGCCCACCGCGGCACCGGCCTGGGCCGGGAGCTGCTGCGCACCCTCGCGGCGGTCTGCGTCGAACGCGGCTACTCCCGGCTGGAGTGGGCGGTGCTGGACTGGAACACGCCCTCCATCGAGTTCTACAAGGCGGTCGGCGCCGTACCCATGGACGAGTGGACGGTGTTCCGCCTGACCGACGACGCCCTGGCCGACTTCGCCGCACCCCGGCGCTGAACGCCGGCCGCTGAGCGGCTGGACCGGAGCGGCGCCCGCTGCGACGATGCCCGGACCGCTGCGTCCCCCGTGGAGGTCCACGTGCCGCGAGCCCCGTTCGCCGTGACCGTTCCCGACGCCCCTGCGTACCGGTCGCTCGGTGAGCTGCTGCTCGAGAACCGGCCGTGAGCCCGCCGCGCGGCCGCTGGAGCCGTCCCGGCAGACTTGCACGCATGACGACCGAGCGCGTCCCCCCGCAGTGCTGGCTCACCGACATGGACGGCGTGCTCGTCCATGAGGAGATGGCACTGCCCGGCGCCGCCGACTTCCTGAAGCGGCTGGTGGAGAAGGAGCGCCGGTTCCTGGTGCTCACCAACAACTCGATCTTCACGCCGCGCGACCTGGCCGCCCGGCTGGTCCGCGCCGGGCTGCACGTGCCCGAGGAGTCCATCTGGACCTCCGCCCTGGCGACGGCCGACTTCCTGCACACCCAGCTTCCCGGCGGCTCGGCGTACGTCATCGGTGAGGCCGGGCTGACCACCGCCCTCTACGAGGTCGGCTACACCCTGACCGACGCCGATCCCGACTACGTCGTCCTCGGGGAGACCCGGACGTACTCGTTCGAGGCGATCACCCGGGCGATCCGGCTGATCGGCAGGGGTGCCCGCTTCATCGCGACCAACCCCGACGTGACCGGCCCGTCGCCGGAGGGTCCGCTGCCCGCCACCGGCTCCGTCGCGGCGTTGATCACGCGGGCGACCGGCGCGGAGCCCTACTTCGTCGGCAAGCCCAACCCGATGATGTTCCGCAGCGCGATGAACCGGATCGAGGCGCACTCGGAGTCGACGATCATGGTCGGCGACCGCATGGACACCGACGTCGTGGCCGGGATCGAGGCCGGCCTGGAGACGGTGCTCGTGCTTTCCGGCTCGACCGCCGCCGCCGACGTCCCCCGCTTCCCGTTCCGCCCCAGCCGGATCATGGATTCGATCGCCGACGTCATCGACCTGATCTGAAGGGGGTCTGGCGGTCGAGGTAGGCCAGCCGCGCTTCGGGGGTGGCCAGCAGGTAGAGCTCGGTGGCCACGAGGACGAGGACCGGCAGCCCGATCAGCGGCTGCCCAGCCTCGAACGCGGTGGTGTACGCCAGCGCGGCCAGCAGCAGTTGCAGCACGATGACCGGCCCGCGCGCCCAGCTCGCCGCCCGCCAGAGGCCCACCGCGGCGACCGTCAGCGCCGCAGCTCCCCCGGCGACGAGGACGACCTCGGCCAGTGCCCGCGAGAGGCTGTCGGCCGTGCTGGTGATCGTCAGGTAGAGCAGCACCAGGGCGCCCAGCCCGACCAGTGCCGCCTCGAGCCCGACAACGACGGCGGCCCAGCGCAGCGAGCGCGGCGCCTCCGACCGCCTGCGCGCCGCCGGGCGCGGGGCCGACGGTGCCGCCGCCGGCCCGAACAACCGGTCGAGAACCCGGCGCGGCGACTGCGGGGACCCGCCGCTCTGCTCCGTCACGACGGCGAGGTTACGCGGGCCGCGCCCTGGTCCTGGGCCTTCCTCCCTGGCAAACGCCTACCGGCTGGTTAACCTGGCGTTCATGCGCGCGCTCGTGGTGGTCAATCCTGCGGCCACCAGCACCACGGCGAAGATGCGGGACGTGCTCGTGGGGGC
>DATIMX010000625.1:0-3569 GCA_035474935.1 Geodermatophilus sp.
GCCCCCTGCGGGTGATCCCACGACCGCCGGCCAGGGCGCCGCCCGACGTCGTTCTAGGCTCGGGTCGTGGACGTTCTGGGGTCTGGACACGAGCAGGTCGTCTTCTGCAGCGACGAGGAGTCCGGCCTGCGAGCGATCATCGCGATCCACTCCACGGCCCTCGGACCGGCGCTGGGCGGCACCCGCTTCTACCCGTACCCCGACGAGCAGACCGCCGTCGCGGATGCGCTCGCCCTGTCCAAGGCGATGTCGTACAAGAACAGCCTCGCCGGACTCGATCTCGGCGGCGGCAAGGCCGTCATCATCGGCGACCCGCACACCGACAAGACCGAGGCGCTGCTGCGCGCCTACGGCCGGTTCGTGGAGTCGCTGGGCGGGCGCTACCTGACCGCCTGCGACGTGGGCACCTACAACGCCGACCTCGACGTCGTCGCCCGGGAGACCCGTTTCGCGCACGGCCGGTCGCTGGCCTACGGCGGCTGCGGGGACTCCTCGGTGCTCACCGCGTACGGCGTCTTCCAGGGGATGCGGGCGGCCGCCCAGCACCGCTGGGGCAAGCCGTCGCTGGCCGGGCGCACCGTCGGGGTGGCCGGCGTCGGGAAGGTCGGCAGCTGGCTGGTCGACCGGCTGGTGGAGGACGGCGCCGACGTCGTCGTCACCGACGTCGACGCCGGCGCGGTCGAGCGGGTGCTGGCCCGCCACCCCGCGGTCGACGCCGTCGCCGACACCGCGACCCTGGTGCGGACGCCGACCGACGTCTACGCCCCCTGTGCGCTCGGCCGCGCCCTGGACGACGAGACGGTCGCGGTGCTCGAGGCCGAGATCGTCTGCGGCGGGGCCAACAACCAGCTCGCGCACGAGGGGATCGCCGCCGAGCTCATGCGCCGCGGGATCCTCTACGCGCCGGACTACCTGGTGAACGCCGGCGGGGTGATCCAGGTCGAGGACGAGCGGCACGGCCTGCCGGGCTTACTGCCAGTCATCAGCGGCGCACAGGCGGGCTTCTCGTTCGAGCGGGCCAAGGTGCGGACGGAGGGCATCTTCGACACCACCCTGCGGGTCCTGCAGGCCGCTGACGACACCGGGGTGTCTCCTGCGGTCATGGCCGACCGGATGGCCGAGGAGCGCATGGCGAGCGTCGGCCGCCTGGCGACCCTGCGGCTCCAGCGCGGCTGGTGACGCGGCTCCACCGGCTGTCCACGTCAGTGATCTCGTGGTGGGCGGGGCGAAGCGGCCCACGATGAGAGCGGCCCCGGTCCGCTGCACCTCCACCGGACAGGGCCTCGATCCCGGTCGAGGACCCGACCACGAACGCTGGCCACCTGTCCCCGACCGCCCGCTGGGCGATCGCCGCCGTCGAACGGCTGCAGAGCGACCGCGCACGTCTCCGGTCACTGGCCGCCGAGGTCGCCGACACGTCGATCGGCGCCGCCCGCCGACCCTTCCGGGCCGTGGTCGCGTGCTAACCATGCCCCGTCGCAGCCGACCCGGCCGCCGGGACGTCGGGCACCGTCGGCAGCGGCAACGCCCCCCGTGCATCCGCACCCGAGAACGGCCGCACCTCATCGGTCACGTCCCCGCACACCCGACCCGCGTTCAGACAGCCCTCCACCAACGTCTGCATCTCCCCCGGGTCCCACGCCAGGATCGCGTCCGCGTGCAGCCCGTACGGCGACAGCCCGCCCTCGAACCCCATCCCCTCGTACGTCGACCCCTCCGGGTAGGAGGACTCCAGCGACAGCTGCGGAATCGCCACCGGATGCGACGCCGGGCACTCACCGCCCCGCGGATACGCCATGTGCGCCACCCCCACCAGCCACAGGTTCACCCCGTCCCAGCACTGCGGGAACTCGACGTCCGACCGCAGGAACTCCCCCGGCCCACAGTCCACCGCGGTGTCGTGGACGGAGTCCACCAGCCCATAAGACGTCCCCAAGCACAGGTAGTCGATGTCGAGCGGTTGCCGCGACGTCGCCATCGGATCCCCCGCTACCAGACGCAGACCGAACGGCGCCGGCTCGATCAGCTGCGGGTCCACCTCACCCGCCCGGTAGTAGGCGCGGAACGACTCCGGCACCACCGGCCGACCGGCCTCGTCCACCAACGTCGGCTGCCAGTACGCCGACCGGTCCGCCGAGTCCTTGCACCCCGAGCCCTCCGCGAACAACTGGCCGGCAGTCGACGACGCGTGCACCGCCGGGTTCCCCCCGAACGTGTGCAGATGCGGCCACGACCCGCCCGGGTTCAGGATCGGGTCGATGTGCGCCGTGCCCACCCGGTCGCACTCCACGATCCAGTGCACGTCCACCGGCGCGGCCTGCACGGCGGCCCCATCCGGGGCGGGGGTCATCGCCGCCGCCCCCACGAACACCGCCGCCACCGACGCAGTCACACGACCCCACATCACCGCCCGCCCTCGTCACCGGGCCCCGGGCGCGCGTCCTGCAGGAACAACTCCCGCTGCTGCCCGGTCCTCGGCACCCGCCCGCTCCTCACGCCCCCGTCCCGACACCACAGCCCCCACCGCCAGCACTCGCCAGCAACGCACCACCAGGCGCACCGCAACGCCGGCCACGACGGCACGGGCAACGAGCCCCGCACCCCGCATCCCGAAACCGCCGGACGGCGGGACGTGTGACCGAGGGTGCCACCGGCAACCCGCCGGTGGCTGTGTGACCGCCTCGCCGAGGAGCGCACCGCGTCGGTCGGCCGGCTGCCCACCATCCGCTTCCCGCGCCGAGGGTCCGGGGCCGTTCGCCTCTCGCCCGGCGCCGAGCCGGCTCGGACACTGCCGTGTGCGGGGGCCCACGGAGGAGTCGAGGAGGTCGTCATGGGACAGGCGCGCGAGACCATGGATCGCATCACCACGGCCATCGTGGGTGGGGACCGCGATGCCCTCCGGCAGGAGTACGCGGACGACGCCGTCGGCGAGGCACCTGACGCCGGCCGGCTCGACGGCGGGGACGCGATCGTCGAGTACGTGATGTCGTTCCGCCGGGCCTTCCCCGACCTGTCGTGGGAGGCCAGGGCCACCTTCGAGAACGCCGACAGCGCGCTGGACGAGGGCTGGCTCGTCGGCACCCACACCGAGACGCTCAGCTCCCCCGAGGGCGACCTGCCGCCCACCGGCAGGCCCGTCCGGCTGCGGGAGTGCGACGTCATCACGGTCCGGGACGGCAGGGCCGTGTCCCACCGCTTCCACTACGACCGGCTGGACCTCGCGTCGCAGCTCGGCCTGACGGAGTCCGGTACGGCCGCCGTCCCCGAACCCCGGACCGGTCCCGACCAGGTGTCGGAGACCGTGATCCCGTGATCCCCGCCCGTCGTACGGCGCGGGGTGGCAGCGGCCAGAGGCCCCGGTCGGGCGACAGCGGGGGGAGACCCGTGCCGGTCGCCGATCCGTGTCGTAAGCTCGGTCGAGACAGAGACACTCAGTCGGGGTCGCCACGCGGGCCGTCCAGCCCGGAGCTGGGCTCCCGTACTCCGTAACGAGGGGGTCGAGCCGATGGGGCGCGGCCGAGCGAAGGCCAAGCAGACACGCGTGGCCCGTGAGCTCAAGTACAGCTCAC
>DATIMX010000626.1:0-4833 GCA_035474935.1 Geodermatophilus sp.
GTCGTCGACCTGCTGGTGCCGCGCGCCGAGCTGGCCGACCGCGCCGACGCCCTGCTCACCAACGGGGCCGCGCCCGTCGGGGTGGACGCGTACGAGGCGCTGCGGGTCGAAGCCCGCCGGCCGCGCCTGGGCGTCGACACCGACCACCGCACCATCCCCAACGAGACCGGCTGGCTGACCAGCGCCGTCCACCTGGACAAGGGCTGCTACCGCGGGCAGGAGACCGTCGCCCGGGTGCACAACCTCGGCCGCCCGCCGCGGCGGCTGGTGCTGCTGCACCTGGACGGGCTGGCCGAGCAGCTGCCCGAGGCCGGGACGCCGGTGCAGCTCGGGCCCCGCGACGTCGGCCGGGTCGGCTCCGTCGTCCGCCACCACGAGCTCGGTGTCGTGGCGCTGGCACTGGTCAAGCAGTCGGTGGCGATGGACGCCGAGCTGACCGTGGCCGGCGCCCGGGCCGCGATCGACCCCGACGACGCCCCGGCCGCGCTCGACGACACGGTCGCTGCGGCGCGTGAACGGGTCCAGGCCGTGCGATCTGGGACCATCCCCCGGTGACCGCTCGCCCCTCCGGAGAGGCCCGCCCCGTGACCCCCGAACCGACCCGCGCCGGCGGCGCCGCCGTCGACGCACTGCTCGACCCCGGCTTCCTCGAGGCCGCCGTGCAGCGGCCGATGGCCGACGTGCGCCGGCTGCGCCGCCAGGCCGAGCAGGAGGAGGTCAACCTCTCCTACACCCGGCGGCTGCTGCAGGGCCGGCTGGACATCGTGCGCCGCGAGCTGCAGCGCCGCGCCGAGGACGACGGCCGCTCGCTGGTCGACCTGCTCCCGGAGATCCTCGCCGAGAAGGGCCGCGGCCCGGCCCACGGCCTCGGCCGGCACCAGACCGTGCAGCCGGCCGCGCCCGAGGCGTACGAGAGCTGGGTCTACTCGCTGACCCCCGGCGTGGATCTGTCGGCGGTCCCCGAGCTGTCGGACGCCGAACTGGAGCAGGCCGCCCGCGCGCTGGCCGCGGCCGAGGGGTCGCTGTCCGAGCGCCGACGCGGCGTGCAGCAGGTCATGGACGGGCTGGCCGCCGAGCTGGGTCGCCGGTACCGCAACGGCGAGGCCGACGTCGCCGCCCTGCTCGCCGACGAAGGCCGGTGAAGGACCACCCTTCCCCCGACGCCTCGGAGGAGGACCCCGTTCTCCCCACCCCTCGCACGCTCGGGGCGGTGCCCTGAACGGGGCCGGCGGGTCCCTGCACGGGGGCCGGTTCCAGCACCTCCCGTGGCCGGAGAACCCGGTGCTGGTCGAGGTGTGGCGCTCGGGCTTCCTGGAGTCGGTGCACCGCGGCTCGCTGGTCGTCGTCGGTCCCGACGGCGCGGTGCTGTCCGCCGTCGGCGACGTCGAGCGCCCGGTGCTGCCGCGCTCGGCCAACAAGCCGGTGCAGGCCACCGCGCTGCTGGCCGTCGGCTGGACGCCGCGCTCGGCGGAGGAGCTGGCCATCGGCGCGGGCTCGCACTCCGGCGAGGACGGCCACCGCGAGCTGGTCGCCGGCATGCTCGCCGCCGTCGGCCTCTCGCCCGACGACCTCGGCTGCCCGCCGGCGCTGCCCGCGCACGAGGCCACCCGCGCCGCCTGGCTGGCCGCGGGCCGGGCGCCGGAGCGGCTGGCGATGAACTGCTCGGGCAAGCACGCGGCGATGCTCTCGGCCTGCGTCGCCGCCGGCTGGCCCACCGAGGGTTACCTCGAGCGCGAGCACCCGGTGCAGCAGGCGGTCGAGACCCGGCTCGGGGAGGCCGCGGGCACGCCGGTGGCGGCGGTCGTCGTCGACGGCTGTGGCGCCCCGCAGCACGGGCTGCCGCTGACCGGCCTGGCGCGGGGCGTGGCCTCGCTGGTCGAGGCCGCGGCCGGCACGTCCGACCGAGCGGTCGCCGACGCGATGCGGGCGCACCCCTGGTGCGTGGCGGGCACCGGCCGCGAGGACACCGACCTCATGCGCGCCGTCGACGGCCTGCTGGTCAAGGGCGGTGCCGACGGCGTGCACGTCGCCGCGCTGCCCGGCCGTGGCGCGGTCGCCCTCAAGCTGGACGACGGCGGCGAGCGCGGCCGCACGCCCGCCCTGTGCGCCGGTCTGCGGTACCTCGGCGTCCCGGCCGAGCAGCTGGCCCCCTGGTCGCTCGCGCCGGTCTCCGGCGGGGAGGGCGTGGTCGGGGAGGTGCGAGCAGCCGCAGCGCTGCCGGGGTGAGCCGACACGCCGAGTGTGAGGAGCTTCACGGCCGGGTGCTAGCTCCTCCGCTTGCAAGAGCTAGCACCCCGGCCTAGCGTCAGGGTGTGCAGAACCCGAGCGACTTCGTCCGCGGGCAGGTGACCACCGTCCGTGGCGTGGTCGACCAGGTCGCGACCAGCGTCGCGGAGACGGTGGCCGCCGAGCGCTCCAAGGTCTCGGCGACCGGCTCCCAGGTCGGGGAGTTCATCCGCGAGCAGCGCAACGCCGCTCGGGTGTCCCTCCGCGAGCTCGCCCGCACGGCGGGGGTGAGCAACCCGTACCTCTCCCAGGTCGAGCGGGGGCTGCGCAAGCCGTCGGCCGAGATCCTCGCCGCGATCGCCAAGGGCCTGAAGATCTCGGCGGAGACGCTCTACGAGCAGGCCGGGATCCTCGACCGCCGCGACGGCAACCCGGACACCGTGGCGGCGATCCGCGCCGACCCGTCGCTCTCCGAGCGGCACAAGGCCGTGCTGCTCGAGCTCTACGAGACCTACGTCCGGGAGCACGCCACGAGCGCGTCCGCCCCGGTAGACCCCCCTGACCCCACCCCGAAACGTTCCGCGAAGGAGTCGGCATGAAGCACACGCTCAAGGAGTACGGCGAGACCGTCGCCGTCCAGAACAAGCAGGTCCTGCTGGCCGCCGTCGGCGCCGGCGACCTGGCCGTCGAGCGCACCCGCGCCGTCGTCGGCACCCTGCGCTCGCGCGTCGAGGCCCTGCCCGGCGAGACCCAGGTGCAGGTCGACCTGGCCGCCAAGGAGGCCCGCACCCGGGCCGAGGAGGCCGTCCGGAACGCGCGCACGTCGGCCCAGCACGTCGCCTCCGCCGTCCGCCCCGACGCCGTCGCCAGCACGGTGGCCGACCTGGTGAGCACCGCCCGCACCCAGACGGTCGCCACCATCGAGACCCTCGCCGTCCGCGGTGCCGAGGTCGTCGAGGAGCTGCGTCGCCAGCCCGTCGTCCGCAAGGTCGTCGGCCGCGCCGAGCGCGCGGTGGACGCCGTCGAGGACACCCTCGAGGAGGTGCTCGAGGAGACCGCCGAGACGGTCGCCGAGGCCTCCAACGAGGTGACCTCGATCGCGCAGAAGACGGCGGCGAAGGCGGAGAAGGCCATCGACTCCGCCGAGGAGGCCACGCACGAGGCCGCCGAGTCGGCCAAGGCGACCCTGGAGTCGGCCGAGGCGCCCGAGGCCCCCAAGCCGGCTCGCAAGCGTGCCGCGGCGAGGACGACCTCCGCGGCGAAGAAGTCGACCCCGGCCCGCACCTCCACCCGGGTGACCCGCGCCCGCACCACCAAGCGCGACTGAGGAAGGACCCCCGTCCTCCCCACCCTTCGTAGAAGGACCCCCTGCCCCCCACCGCTCGCACGCTCGCGGCGGGACCCTGCATGGGGCCGGTGGGCCCTGGACGGGGGCCGTTCAACACCCCACGGGGTCGCGACCGACCGTCGCCCGTGACCCAGGGCCCCGGAGCTGCGCACAGCGCTCCGGGGCCCTGTCGTGTCCGGACCTCCCCCCGCAGGGGTCACCGCGCCGCGGTCGGACGCCGCTGCACGGGTACCCTCCCGGTCATGCTGAGCTTCGACGGGCTCCTGCTGGGCGGCTTCAACGGGCTCCTCATCACCGTGCTGAGCCTCGGGACCCTCGCGCTGGCCGCGTGGGCCCTGGCCGACGCCCTCATCCGCCCCGCCGCCGGCTACGTCGCGGCGGGCAAGCTCACCAAGCCGGCGTGGGGGGCCATCCTGGCCCTGTCCCTGGTGGTCCTCCTGCTCATGGGCCCGATGAGCTTCCTCGGTCTGCCGGCGGTGATCGCCGCGATCGTCTACCTGGTCGACGTGCGGCCCGCCGTCCGCGGCCTGAGCCGGGGCGGCAGCGGCTGGTGAGCCGCCGGGCTCAGTAGCCCCGGGTGTCCTTCGGGATCACGATCCACAGCAGCAGGTAGGCGATGAACTGCGGGCCGGGCAGCACGCAGGACAGCACGAACGCCAGGCGCAGACCGGTCCGCGAGATGCCGTAACGCCGAGCGATCCCCGCGCAGACACCAGCGATGACCTTGTTCCGGGTGTCGCGACGGAGGGGGAGGCGGGCAGGCGGGGTCATGTCCCCGACCCTACGGTCGGCACGTGCTCCTGCGCGCGGTCCGCGGCGACATCACCCAGGCCGACGTCGACGTCGTCGTGAACGCGGCCAACCCCGGGCTGCTCGGTGGCGGCGGGGTCGACGGCGCGATCCACGCGGCCGGCGGGCCGGAGGTCCTGGCGGAGTGCCGGGCGCTGAAGGCCCGGCTACCCGGCGGGCGGCTGCCGCGCGGCCAGGCAGTGGCGACGACGGCCGGCCGGCTCCCCGCCCGCTGGGTGGTGCACACCGCCGGCCCGGTCTGGTCGCCCGACGAGGACCGCTCCGCCGTCCTGCGGTCCTGCTACACCGAGAGCCTGCGCGTGGCCGATGGCCTGGGCGCGCGGTCGGTGGCCTTCCCGGCGATCTCGGCCGGCGTCTACGGCTGGCCGCTGGAGGACGCCGCGGTCCAGGCGGTCGCCGGGGTCCGCGCGGCCGCGGTCGAGCACGTGCAGGAGGTGCGGTTCGTGCTG
>DATIMX010000627.1:0-1911 GCA_035474935.1 Geodermatophilus sp.
CTCGGACTCCGGCAGCTCCCGGCCGCGGGTCAGCGCCCCGAACCAGGTACCGACGAGCTTGCGGTTGGCCCGGCCGCGGAAGACCGGCAGCTCCAGCAACGCGGCCTCGGTGCGCGGGTCGGCCTGCACCGCCGAGACCATTGCCGCGTCGGGCAGCACCCGCCCCGGCGCGACGTCGCGGCGGCGGGCCAGCTCGTCGCGGGCCTGCCACAGCGAGCGGAGCATGCCCAGCTGCCGGCGGTTGCGCAGCCCGTGCACCCCCGACGTCCGCCGCCAGGGGTCGACCTTGGGCGCGGGCGGCCCGGCGGTGAGGATCGCCTCGAACTCCTGCCGTGCCCACTCGGTCTTGCCCTGTTCCTCGAGGATGGCGGCCAGCGCGTCGCGCAGGTCGACGAGCACCTCGACGTCCAGCGCGGCGTAGACCAGCCACTCCTCGGGCAGCGGGCGGGTGCTCCAGTCGGCGGCCGAGTGCCCCTTCTGCAGCGACCAGCCCAGCAGCGACTCGACGACGGCGCCCAGCCCGACCCGCGGCAGCCCGGCCAGCCGGGCGGCGAGCTCGGTGTCGAAGACGCGCGTCGGCACCAGGCCGATCTCGGCCAGGCAGGGCAGGTCCTGGTTGGCCGCGTGCAGCACCCACTCGGCGTCGACGATGGCCGACTGCACGACCGAGAGGTCCGGCAGCGGGATGGGGTCGATCAGCCCGGTGCCGGCGCCGGCGCGGCGCAGCTGCACCAGGTAGGCCCGCTGGCCGTAGCGGTAGCCGGAGGCGCGCTCGGCGTCGACGGCGACCGGGCCGTTGCCGGCGGCCAGCGCCTCGGCGTACTCGACGAGCGCGGTGGAGGTCTCGATGACCGGGGGCAGCCCGTCGCGCGGAGCGAGCAGCGGGACCGCCGGGGGAGTGGTCGGCTCGTCGTCCGGCGCAGGGGCGGGCTCTGCAGGGATGGGCTGGGTGCTCAGGGCAGGTCCACCTTCTCGCCCGTCTCGACAGCGTGGTCAGCGCGCGGTTCCGCGGCGGGGCCGCAGCAGGCCCCGGGAGAGGGGCGCCGGCGCGGGGGTGTCGAACACCCCCGGGACACCGATGTTACGGAGTGCCGTCGTTCTGCGAGCCGGAGGGACCCAGCAGCCGGACGCCCGGCGGCGGCAGCCCGGCCGCGCTGCCCAGCACGTCCAGCCACGCGGTGAGGTGCCGGTCGAGGTGGCTGTCCTCCGCCGTCCACGAGGCACGGATCTCGACGTCGACCGAGTGCTCGGGGCCGGCGAGCTCGCCGAACCGGGTCGAGGCGGTGCGGGTGACGGTGCCGCCCAGGGCGTGCGACGCGGCGCCGCACTCCTCGAGGGCGTCGGTCAGCCAGCTCCAGGCGACCTCGGAGAACATCGCGTCGTCGACCATGTGCTCGTCGGTGGTCGCCGACAGGTAGCCGACGCAGCGGGTGGTGCCTGCCCAGGACTCGTGGCCGGCCGGGTCGTGCAGCACGATGAACCGCCCGGTGGCGACCTCGACCTCCTCGTCACCGTCGGGCTCGGTGACCAGCGCGCCGACGGCGTACGCGTGGGGTGCCAGCCGCTGGGGGGCGGGGATGGCCTCCAGGACGATCTCGGGGCGGGCGGTCACGCCGGCCAGCGCCTCCAGGGCAGCACGGAACTCCGCCGGCGGCTCGTCGCCGGGTCGGTCCGCGCCGTGGCCGGCACCGGCCAGGCTGGAAGGCTCCACGTTCGCAGGGTAGGTCGCCGGACCGCCGCGTGCCGCCGACGCGCCGCGCGGGTTCTGGGAGGATGGGACGTCGTGACCGCTGTTGCCGACGCCGCGCCGACCCCCGCGTCCTCTCCCGCCGACTCGGACCTGGTCCGGGCCGCCCGCGGCCTGCCGGTGCGGCGCACCCCTGTCTGGTTCATGCGCCAGGCCGGCCGCTC
>DATIMX010000628.1:0-7012 GCA_035474935.1 Geodermatophilus sp.
CGTCGGTCACCAGGGACCTTGGTCAGCAGTTCCGCTGCGCCCCTTTCCTCGGGGGGCGGACGCGGAGTCCCATGGTCGCGCTCTGCGACAGCGTGGAGCCGAACGGAACCGGGGGACCCTTTGGCAGTCGCACGTCTCGACCAGTCCGACGACGAGGTCACGGCACGCGTGCTGGTGGTCGACGACCACCGCACCTTCGCCGAGCTCCTCTCGGGGGCCCTGGCCTCCGCCGGGATGGACGCGGTCGGCACCGCGCACTCGGCGGCGCAGGCGGTCGCCATGGCGCAGGAGCTGCAGCCCGACATCGTGGTCATGGACATCGAGATGCCCCGCCAGGACGGGCTGGCCGCCACCCGCCGGATCCGCGAGGTCGCGCCGGACGCCGTCGTCGCCGTGGTGACCGCCCACCGCGACCCCGACTGGGTCGTCCGGGCCGCGCAGGCCGGCGCCTCGGCGTTCATCCCGAAGGACGGCTCGCTGGCCGAGATGATCGACGTCCTCTCCCGGGTGCAGCCCGGGCAGATGCTCGTCGCGCCGTCCACCTTCGCCGGCGGCGCGCCCCGCACCCCCTCGGCCGGGAGCCGGGGCATGGTGCCGCAGCTGACCCGGCGCGAGCAGGAGGTCCTCGACTGCCTCGGCCGCGGGATGCAGGTCAAGGCCATCGCCCGAGTCCTCGGCATCACGCTGGAGACCTGCCGCGGCTACGTGAAGTCGCTGCACGCCAAGCTCGGTGTCCGTTCCCAGCTGGAGGCGGTCGTCAAGGCCCAGCAGCTGGGGCTCCTCGGCGCCGCGGATGAGCGCTGAGCTCGGCTCCTCCCCCACCCCGGGACCCGCTCCCGCCCGTCGCCGTACCGCCTGGGGCCGCGAGCTGGCCGCGTTCTGCGCGGTCGCGCTGTTCGTCCTGCTCGCCGTCTCGGCGGGCACGGTCTGGCTGAGCGAGCGGATCGCGCGGGACAACGCGCTCGAGGAGGCCGAGGGCATCGCCGAGCGGCTGGCCGAGCTGCTGGTGGCCCCCGTCCTCACCGAGGCGCTGGCCGGGGTCCCCGGGCGGTGGGAGGAGCTCGACCGGGACGTCCGGAACCGGATGAGCGACGGGTCGGTGACCCGGATGGTCGTCTGGCGGGCGACCGGCGAGATCGTGTACTCCAGCGAGACCGGGCAGCAGGGCCGGGTCATCCCGCCCTCGGACGGCCTGCTGGCCGCGGTCGGGGGCGAGACCGTCGCCGAGGTGGACGAGAAGCCGGAGACCACGCCCGGCGACGGACCGCAGACGCTGCTGGAGGTCTACACGCCGCTGACCGTCGCCGGTGAGCAGCTGGTCTTCGAGGCGTACTTCGCCTACGACGGCATCGACCGGCAGGCGGCGCGGCTGCGCGGTCAGATCATCCCGATGGCGATCGGCGCGCTCGTCGTCCTGCAGCTGGTGCAGGTGCCGATCGCGGCGTCGCTGGCCGCCCGAGTGCGCCGCCAGGAGGCCGAGCGGACCGCGCTGGTGCAGCGCAACGTCGAGGCCTCCGACCGCGAACGGCGGGCCATCGCCGCCGACGTGCACGACGGGCCGGTGCAGGACCTCGCCGGGGTCAGCTACGCCCTCTCGGCCCTGCGCAACAGCGTCCCCGAGGAGCGGCAGCCCACCGTCGACAAGCTGGTGGGCGCGATCCGCCACGCCGTCCAGTCGCTGCGTCGGCTGATGGTCGACATCTACCCGCCCGACCTCAGCGGGCCGGGTCTGGCCGTGGCGATCGCCGACGCCGCCGAGCCGCTGCGCGCCGCCGACATCGAGGTGCTCATGGACGCCGCCCCGCTGCCGGAGACCGCGCCGGACGTGACCGCGGTGCTGTACCGCACGGCGAAGGAGGCGCTGGCCAACGTCGCCCACCACGCCCAGGCCAAGCGCACCTGGATCACCCTCGAGGAGACCGAGCTGCGCGGGGCGCCGGCGGTGCGCCTGGAGATCGCCGACGACGGCGTCGGCTTCCCGGCGTCCACCGACAAGCGCCGCGAGGGCCACCTGGGGCTGGCGCTGCTCCGGGACCGGGTGGTCGACCTCGGGGGCACCGTCACGCTGGGTGACCGGCCTGGGGGCGGCGCGATGCTGACCGCCGTGGTGCCACTGGACCACGGACAGTGACGCCACGAGCCGCTGACCTGCGCTGACCCCCCAAATACGGGAGCCCCCCGCCCCCCTCGATCCGGCTGTGAGGGGGGCGGCGGGCGCGGGAGTGTTCCTCCACTGATCACCAGAGGTGAGTGAGGAGCACCCCCCATGGACACGCCCAGCCTGAACCGCCGCGACGTCCTCAAGGTGTCGCTGGCCGGGACCGCGGCCATGGCCCTGCCGTACCAGGCTGTGCTCTCGGCCAAGAGCGCCTCGGAGCTCGACGCCAGGAAGATGCCCCGGCCCTACGTCGCCGCCTTCACCGCCCCGCCGGTGCTGGCGCCGTACCGCTCCGACGACAAGCCCGGCAACAGCTACGGCGCCGTCCCGGGCACCGGCGCCCCGATCGTCGGCGCCGCCTACACCGGCACCGACTACTACAAGATCGAGCAGAAGCCGACCCAGGTCGAGTTCATCAAGGGCGTCAAGACGACGATGTGGGGCTACAACGGGCTGGTCCCGGGGCCCACCATCCGCGTCTACCAGGACAGCTACGCGAACACCGGCCAGAGCCGCCGGGTGGTCATGCAGCAGATCAACAACCTGCCGGCCAAGCACCCGACCATGGGCTACGTCCCCTGGACCTCCACCCACCTGCACGGCTCGCCGTCCAAGCCGCAGTTCGACGGCTACGCCGGCGACCTCACCGACCCGGGTGAGTGGAAGAACTACATGTACCCGAACAACTGCTCGCCGCGGACGCTCTGGTACCACGACCACGGCGTGCACCACACGGCCCAGAACGTGTACATGGGCCTGGCCGCCCAGTACCACCTGGTCGACGAGCAGCTCGAGCGCGACCTCGGCATCCCGCGGTACGACCGGGAGAAGGCCCGGCTGGGCCGGCCGCAGTACGAGTTCCCGCTGATCATCAGCGACGTCATGTTCGCCGGCAACGGCCAGCTGATGTGGGACGACGACGGGGAGTCCGGCCTCTACGGGGACGTCATGCTGGTCAACGGGGTGCCGTGGCCGACGATGAAGGTCGAGCCGCGCAAGTACCGGTTCCGGGTGCTCAACGGCTCACTGGCCCGCGGCTACACGCTCAAGCTGAGCAACGGCAAGCCGTTCCAGGTCATCGCCACCGACGGCGGGTTCATGCACCGGCCGCAGACGGTCACCACGCTGACGATCGGCATGGCCGAGCGCTACGAGATCGTCATCGACTTCGCCGACCTGAAGGGCACGAAGGTCCAGCTGCTCAACGGCGGGGTCAAGAACGCCCGGGACTACGACCACACCGGCAAGGTGATGCAGTTCGAGGTCGGCACGACGGTCACGAGCACCGACGGCAACACCGTGCCGAGCACGCTCGGCGCCCCGCACCCGGTGATGACGCTGGACCCGGCCACGTCGAAGGCCACCCGCCGACTGCGGCTGGAGCGCAGCAACGGCCTGTGGGTCGTCAACGGCGAGACCTGGGACGACGTCGTGAAGACCAGGTACGAGCACGTCTTCGCCAAGGTCGAGCCGCGCAGCACCGAGATCTGGGAGGTGGAGAACTCCTCCGGCGGCTGGTTCCACCCGCTGCACGTGCACCTGGTCGACTTCCAGGTCCTCAGCCGCAACGGCCGCCCGCCGCGGCCGGAGGAGCTGGGCCCCAAGGACGTCGTCTACGTCGGCGAGGGCGAGATCGTCCGCCTCCTCCTGCACTTCGAGCACGAGGAGGGCCGGTACATGATCCACTGCCACAACCTCTCGCACGAGGACCACGACATGATGACCCAGTACCAGGTGGGTCACCACGACATCGACTGCGACTCGATCAACACCTGCCCCCCGACCCGCGGCACGCCCGACGACTTCGAGTCCGCCGACCCGGACGAGGTCCTCAAGGCGTACGAGAAGGCCCTCGAGGAGCAGGCCAAGGCAGCGGAGGAGGCGGCCGAGGAGGCGGCCGAGACGACGCCGCCGGCCCCGACGACCGACACCGGCACCACGGGCGGGACGACGCAGGTCGGCACCGTCACCACGACGGCGCCGGCCCCGGCCGCACCGACGACGTCCACCCCGCCGGCCGCACCCACGACGTCGGCTCCCGCCCGCCGCGGCGCCACCACGACCACGACCCCGGCTCCGGCGCCGACCCCGGCGACGGCCACCCCGACCCGCCGGCGGTCGCGGTGACCACCGTCGCCCCGGCCCTGCCACCCACCCGGGTGGTGCTGCGGTCCCGTCGCCGCTCCGCCTGGTGGCAGCTGGTCGCGGCGCTCGGCCTGGCCACCGCCGGCGGGCTGCACGTGGCCGCCGCGGTCGACCACCTGTCCGCGGGCTCGCTGGCGGTCGGCTTCTTCCTGCTCACCGCGCTGGCCCAGGCGGGGTCGGCCGCGTGGCTGGTCCTCGGCGCGTGGGCCGGCACCCGCGCGAGCCGGCCGCTGGTGGCGATGGCGCTGCTCGGCACGGTCGGTCTGCTGGCCCTCTACGTCGTCGCGCACACGACCGGGCTGCTCGACGCCTTCGCGGTGCACGACACGCTCACCGGCGGGCACGAGCACGACGTCCCCGGCCGGGTGACCACGGCGGTCGACCCGGTGACCGGCGTCGAGTTCGCGCAGGGCATGCCGCTGGGCGCCTCCGGCCCGGTGGCGATGGACGGGCTCCCTGGGTCCACCGGCGGGCACGGCCCCGAGGCGGTCGGCACGGCCGTGGTCGCCGCCGAGCTGCTCACCGTGGCCGCGCTGGCCGCCCTGCTGCCGGCGTCCTGGCGGGGCCGGGCGCTCAACGGGCTGCTGGTCCTGGGCGGGGCCGCATGGGCGCTGTGGCTCACCGGCGTCCTCGGGTGAGGACCGCCCCCCGAACCGCCGTCGCGGTCCCCGGTGACCCCCGCACCAGGGACCGCGGCGGCTCCCCCCGGCACCGGGCCCCCCGTGCCGGGGCGGCCCCCGGGCCGACCGCCGGAGCCGGCTCCGGCGGTCGGCCGTGGCGGCGGCTGCGCGGCGCCGTCCTCTGGCTCGCTGCCGGGGCGACGCTGCTGCTCGTGGCCGCGACCTCCGGCCTGCTGCCGCTGCAGCCGATGCGCGTCGACTCCGACAGCATGACGCCGACCGTCTCGCCCGGTGACCTGCTGCTCGTGCGGCACGGGCAGGGTCCGGTGCAGCGTGGCGACGTCGTCGCCGTGACCGACCCGCTCGGCGACGGGATGCTGGTCAAGCGGGCCATCGCGCTGGGCGGTGACGAGGTGGCCATCGAGGACGGCGTGCTGGTCGTCGACGGGACGGCGGTCTGCGAGCCGGTGATCGACCCCGCCCGGCTCGACGGCGTCTGGTTCGGTCCGGTGACCGTGCCCGAGGGCGAGCTGTTCCTGCTCAGCGACAACCGCGACGGATCGGTGGACTCCCGCGCGTTCGGCCCGGTGCCGGTGTCCACCCTCGTCGGCACGGTGCCCGCACGGCTGTGGCCCGTCCCGGGCGCGCTGCCCTCGCCGTCCGCCGGCTGCTGAGCCCCGGCACGACGCGCCGACCAGCAGGAACAGCCCGCAGGCACCCGGCGCTGCACCGGGCGTGGGAAGCCCCGTCACCTCCTCGTCCCCCGTGTCCGCCCCCGCCTCCCCCGACCTGTCCCGCCTGCTGCAGGTGCGCCAGGTCTACGCCGAGCCCGCCGCTCTGGCCTCACCCCGCGGACAGCAGGTGCTGGCCCGCTTCCCCGGCGCCGAGGTGGTCGAGGTCCCCTCGCACTGGAAGATCCCCGAGCTGCACGGCAACGAGGGCAACGTCGAGCGCTGGGTGCGGGTGAAGTCCGAGACGCTGGTGCTCGGCGTCAAGAAGTCGCTGACCGCCCGGCCCAACGGCCGCTCGGCGAACTGGATCGCCCCCTCGACGGCCAACGGCTGCGCCATGGCCTGCGCCTACTGCTACGTGCCGCGGCAGAAGGGCTACGCCAACCCGATCACCGTCTTCACCAACATCGAGCAGATCACCGGCTACCTGCGCCGGCACGTCGCCCGGCAGGGTCTCAAGTCCGAGCCCGACCAGTGCGACCCGCAGGCCTGGGTCTACGACCTCGGCGAGAACAGCGACTGCTCGGTCGACGCTCTGGTCAGCGACAACGTGCGCGACCTGGTCGACCTCTACGCCCGGCTGCCGAACGCCAAGGCCAGCTTCGCGACCAAGCTCGTCAACCGCGGCCTGCTCGACTGGGACCCGCGCGGCGGCACCCGGATCCGGTTCTCGCTGATGCCCGAGGGTCCCTCCAAGGTGCTCGACATCGGCACCTCGCGCATCGCCGAGCGGATCGCGGCGATCGACGACTTCGTCGAGGCGGGCTACGAGGTCCACCTCAACCTCAGCCCGGTGATCGTCCACGAGACCTGGCTCGAGGAGTGGGCCGAGCTGCTCGAGCAGGTCGCCGACGGCACCAGCGCGCGCACCCGGGCCCAGCTCGCGGCCGAGATCATCTTCCTCACCCACAACGAGGGCCTGCACGAGGTCAACCTCGGCTGGCACCCGCGCGGCGAGGAGCTGCTGTGGCGCCCGGACCTCCAGGAGACCAAGCGGAGCCAGAGCGGCCAGTGGAACGTGCGGTACCGCACCGGCTGGAAGGGCCGGTGGGTGCAGCAGCTGACCGACCTCGTCGCCGAGAAGCTGCCGGAGTGCCGCGTGCGCTACGCCTTCTGAGCGGCTGCCGTCAGCCGGTCACCATCACCTGGGCGGCGATCTCCTTGACCTTGCTGTTCGCCCACCGCATCTGCCGCAGCGTCTCGGGATGGCACTGCTCCGCGACGGCGAGGAGGTCGGTGTCCTTCATCGCCTGGGCGGTCTGCGCCAGGACCTCCCAGTCGAGGGAGGCGCCGGCGGCCATGCGGTGGACGTGCCGCAGGTCGGCCACCAGGAGCAGCCCGGGCTCGTGGAAGCGGCC
>DATIMX010000629.1:0-1972 GCA_035474935.1 Geodermatophilus sp.
GGCGGCACGCTCGCCCCGGTCATCGGCCCCGGCACGAGGCCGACCCAGGTGGTCGCGTCCGGCGGGGACAACGCGCGCACCCAGGTCATCGCCGTCACCGGCGCCACCGCGGTCGCCGGCGCCGGGGCGGCCGGGCCGCCCACCGGCCCGGCGCGGCCCATGCCGCCGCTGCAGGCCCCGCCGGCCGACGACGACGCCTGGGCCGGCGACCCCGGGGAGCCACGCCGGGGACAACGCTGGCCCTGGCTGGTCGCCGCGCTGCTGCTGGTCCTGCTGCTGGGCGGGGGCGCCTGGTGGCTCCTCGGCACGGGCGACCGCGGCACCGACGACACCGCGAGCACCAACCCCGCTGTGACCAGCGCGAGCTCCACCGGGTTCGTCATCGACGCCGCGGCGTACCTCGGGGAGCCGGCCGACGTCGTCCAGGCGGCGCTGGAGGCGCACCAGCTGGTCGTGTCGCGCGAGCCCGCCGACACGGGCCGGCTCGAGGGCGCCGGGATGGCCCTCGCGGCCGGGGACGTCGCCGACCTGGCGCCCACCGGGTCCGCCCCGCCGGGCGCGACGGTCACGCTGTACGTGGCCGAGGAGGACTTCTCGCCCGGCGACGCCGAGCCCAGCGAGGAGGCGCCGGCCGAGACGACCGCGAGCACGACGTCGTCTGCGCCCACCACGACGAGCAGCTCGCCGAGCAGCAGCTCGCCGGACCCGACGACGCCCACGACAGGCGCCCCCTCAACCCTGTCGGGCGACCCGGGGCCGGAGACGGTCGGTCCGCCGGTCGAGGAGCCGGTGGATCCGGGTGCCGAGCCCAACGCTGGGGCGGCTGCTCCGGATGGGGCCGGGTGACCTTGCTCCCCCGCGTCCTCCCGGTGTCAGCGCTACCGACGGATAGGCTCTCCGTCGGCTCCCTGCCCGCAAGGTCCCCCGCCACCGCGGGGAACGCCTGCCCGCTCGCCGAGGCCCTCGCCCGGACGACGCACCGCCCCGCCCGAGAGGACCTTCGATGACCACGCCGCAGGTGCTCGGTGAGCGCTACGAGATCGGCGGGGTGCTGGGGCGCGGCGGCATGGCCGAGGTCCACCGGGGGCGGGACCTGCGGCTGGGCCGCGAGGTCGCCGTCAAGGTGCTCCGCCACGACCTGGCGCGGGACCCCTCGTTCCAGGTCCGCTTCCGGCGCGAGGCGCAGGCATCGGCGTCGCTGAACCACCCGGCGATCGTGGCGGTCTACGACACCGGTGAGGACCGCACCGCCACCGGGGCGACCCCCTACATCGTCATGGAGTACGTCGAGGGCGAGACGCTGCGCGACGTCCTCCGTCGCGAGGGACACCTGACCCCCGAGCGCGCGATGGCGCTGTCGGCCGACATCTGCGGCGCTCTGGACTTCAGCCACCGGAACGGGATCGTCCACCGGGACGTGAAGCCCGGCAACGTGATGATCACGCCGCAGGGCACCGTGAAGGTGATGGACTTCGGCATCGCCCGGGCCGTCTCCGACTCCGCCGCGACGATGACGTCGACCGCCGCGGTCATCGGCACCGCGCAGTACCTCTCCCCCGAGCAGGCCCGGGGAGAGGGCGTGGACGCCCGCTCCGACGTCTACTCGATGGGCTGCATGCTCTTCGAGCTGGTGACCGGTGCGCCGCCGTTCACCGGCGACTCCCCCGTGGCCGTGGCCTACCAGCACGTCCGCGAGGACCCGCGGCTGCCGTCGTCGATCAACCCGGGCATCCCGCCGGAGCTCGACGCGATCGTGCTGAAGGCGATGAGCAAGAACCCGGCCAACCGTTACCAGTCGGCCGCGGAGATGCGCAACGACCTGCTGCGGGCACTGGCCGGTCAGCGGGTCGAGGCGACGCCGGTCATGGGCGACGCCGAGAAGACCACGATCCTCGCGGCCACCCCTGGCGGGCCCGGCGGCTACGGCAGCGGCTACGGGGACGACGCCTGGGACGACGACGAGGCAGCACGC
>DATIMX010000630.1:0-2920 GCA_035474935.1 Geodermatophilus sp.
GATGACCTCGATGACCCGGGCTTCCTTGTCGATCTGCCCCTCGCGCGTGATCCGCACGTCCGGCATCCAGCGCACCGGCGTGTACGGGATCCGCAGCGACCGGAAGATCTTGTCGTAGAAGTCGTCGTCGCCCAGCAGCAGGCCGTGCAGGCGCCGCAGGAAGTCACCGGACTCCGCGCCCTGGATGATGCGGTGGTCGTACGTCGAGGTCAGGGTGATGATCTTCGAGACGGCCATCTCGGTCAGCGCGTCGGGGTTCATCCCCTGGAACTCGGCCGGGTACTCCATCGCGCCGACGCCGATGATCGCGCCCTGGCCGGCGGTCAGCCGCGGCACCGAGTGGTTGGTGCCGATCGTGCCCGGGTTGGTGAGGCTGATCGTGGTGCCGGAGAAGTCCTCGAGGGTCAGCTTGCCCGCGCGGGCGCGGCGGATGACGTCCTCGTAGGCCCCCCAGAACCGGGCGAAGTCCATCTCCTCGGCGGACTTGATGGAGGCGACGACGAGGGAGCGCGAGCCGTCGGGCCGGGGCAGGTCGATGGCCAGGCCGAAGTTGACGTGCTCGGGCTGCACCAGCGTCGGCTTGCCGTCGACCTCGGCGAAGGCGGCGTTCATGTTCGGGAAGTCGTCGAGCGCCCGGACCAGCGCGTAGCCGATCAGGTGGGTGAACGAGACCTTCCCGCCGCGCGAGCGGGCCAGGTGGTTGTTGATGACGATGCGGTTGTCGGCCAGCAGCTTGGCCGGGACCGCGCGCACGCTGGTCGCCGTCGGCACGGTCAGCGAGGCGTTCATGTTCTTGACGACGCTGGCCGCCGCCCCGCGCAGCGGGACGCGCTTCGGACCCTCACCGGCGGGCTTGGCTGCCGGTGCCGGCTTGGCGGCGGGCGCGGCCTTGGCGGCCGGCTGCTGCTGCGCGGTCCGGTCAGCGGCCCGCTTCACCACGGTGTCCTCGGTCTGCGCCTGGACGCGGGTGGCCCGGGAGGGGCCGCCGTCACCGGTGGTGGGCTGCTCGTCGGGGGCCGGCTGCTGCTGGGCGGCGGGAGCCGGCTGCCGGGTGGTGGGCGCGGCCGCCGGGGCGGACTCGGCGGCCGGGGCGGACGACGCGGGCTCGGCGGCCCGTGCGGCCGGCGCCTCCCGGTCGTCGCTCGCGGACACCGGGCTGCCCGGCCGGTAGTCGGCGAAGAACTCGTGCCACGCCTGGTCCACGCTGGACGGATCGGCGAGGTACTGCTGGTACATCTCCTCGACCAGCCACTCGTTGGTGCCGAATCCCGCCACCGCTGAGGAGTTGGGGGTGGAGGACGGCCGGGATGAGCTCACGCTTGACACGGGGTCGAGTGCCTTCTTCGTCGTCGGTGCACGTCTCTGGACCGGGGTTGGAGTCTACGCCCGCACCTGCAGGCAGACCGGGTGTGGAACGGCCGCGTCCTGGTGGCAGTCCTGAGGGGGGTCCGCCTTCAGTCCGTGGCGCCGCGTGCCACGAGCAGCTCGGCGAGGGCGTCGTGCGCGGTCGCCCGACCTGCGTCGTCCCGGCGGGTGCGGGCCGCGGCGACCCGGCTGATGTCGAGGGCGCTGGCACCGTCGACGGTCGTGGCGTTGACGTCGGCTCCCGCGTCGAGCAGGACGCCGACCACTTCGGGCGCGTCGCGCCCGGGAGCGCCGGCGACAGCGGCGTGCAGCGGGGAGCGGCCGGTGTCGGGCTCGCGCCGGTCGACGTCGGCCCCGGCGGCCAGCAGCAGGCGGACCAGCTCCGGCCGGGTGCTGGCCGCGGCGGCGTGCAGCGCGCCGCGGTCGGCATCGGCGCCCCGGTCCAGCAGCGTCCGGGCGCTGCTGGCAGCGCCGCCGGCCGCGGCGAGGGTCAGCAGGTCCACCCCCGTCACCGGGTCGGTGAGCGGGGCGCCGCCGTCCAGCTCGGTGCGCAGCTGCTCGACGTCGTCGAGGTAGGCGGCGCTGGCGGCGTCCACCGGGGCGCCCAGCTCGCGCAGCAGCGGGACCAGGTCGGGCGCGGACTCCAGCGCGGTGTGCAGCGGGTCCCGGCCGTGCTCGGTCCGGGCGCGGAGGTCCGCGCCGGCCTCCACCAGCAGGCGCACGACGTCGGCGCGCCCGTCGGCGACGGCCAGGTGCAGGGGCGTCCAGCCGCCCTGGCCGTCGCGCTCCACCGTGGCGGTCAGCAGCCGGGGGGAGTCCTGGACGGCGGCGCGCACGGCCTCGGCGTCGCCGTCGGCGATCAGCCGGGCCAGTCGTGGGGCGGTCATGCGGGTGGTCGTGGGTGTGGTCATGGGGGGATCCCCGTTCCGATCGGGAGCAGCGGCCCCGTCCCGGGCCCCGCCCTGAGCTCGGGAGGGGTGGGGAGGACGGGGTCCTCTCAGACGACGTCGCGGCGGACGGCGAGCAGGGTGCCCAGCAGTGCCGCCACCAGACCGTAGCCGAGCAGCAACAGACCGCCCTGCCACGGTTCGAGGAGGTCCGGGCCGTCGAGGGTCGCCGTCAGCGCCTCCAGTGCACCGCCGGGCAACCACTTGTAGGCCCCGGCGATCGCGCTGATCTGTCGGACGATCGCCTCGACGACGAACAGGTACACGAGCCCGCCCACGATCGCGCCCACCTGGTTGCGCACCAGAGCGCCGAGGCCGACGCCGATGACGGTGTAGATGACCAGGGCGAGTCCGCTGCTGGCGAGCACCCTCAGGTTGTCGCCGGTCAGTTCCGGCACCGCACCCCGGGCGCCGGCGGCCACCGCTGCCACGCCGTAGTTGACGGCCACCACGACGAGCGCGAAGGGCACCGCGACCAGCGCGTAGGCGGTGAGCTTGGCGATGACGACCCGGCCGCGCCGGGGCGTGGTGAGGAACGTCGGCGTGGCCGTGCGGTGCCGGTACTCCTGGGTCATCCCGATGATGCCGAGGATCAGGAACAGCACGGT
>DATIMX010000631.1:0-2715 GCA_035474935.1 Geodermatophilus sp.
CCAGATCTGGTTCCAGGGCCACGCCTCCCCCGGCATCTACGCCCGCGCCTTCCTCGAGGGCCGGCTCAGCGAGCAGCAGATGGACGGCTTCCGCCAGGAGGTCAGCCACCCCGGCGGCGGGCTGTCGAGCTACCCGCACCCCCGGCTGATGCCGGAGTTCTGGGAGTTCCCCACCGTCTCGATGGGCCTCGGCCCGATGAACGCGGTCTATCAGGCGCGGTTCAACCGCTACCTGCACGCCCGCGGCATCAAGGACACCTCCGACCAGCACGTGTGGGCCTTCCTGGGCGACGGCGAGATGGACGAGCCCGAGTCGCTGGGCGTGATCGGCCTCGCCGCCCGCGAAGAGCTGGACAACCTCACCTTCGTCATCAACTGCAACCTGCAGCGGCTCGACGGCCCGGTGCGCGGCAACGGCAAGGTCATCCAGGAGCTGGAGTCCTTCTTCCGCGGCGCCGGGTGGAACGTCATCAAGGTGATCTGGGGCCGGGAGTGGGACCCGCTGCTGGCCGCCGACCGCGACGGTGCGCTGGTCAACCTCATGAACCAGACGCCGGACGGCGACTACCAGACCTACAAGGCCGAGGACGGCGCCTTCGTCCGCGAGCACTTCTTCGGCCGGGACCCGCGCACCCGCAAGCTCGTGGAGAGCATGAGCGACAAGGAGATCTGGAACCTCTCACGCGGCGGGCACGACTACCGCAAGGTCTACGCGGCGTTCAAGGCGGCGGTGGAGCACAGGGGGCAGCCCACGGTCATCCTCGCCAAGACCATCAAGGGCTGGACCCTCGGCAGCCACTTCGAGGGCCGCAACTCCACCCACCAGATGAAGAAGCTGACCGCGGAGGACCTCGCCGGGTTCCGCGACCGGCTCTACCTGCCGATCCCCGACGAGCAGCTCGACAAGACCCTGCCGCCGTACTACAAGCCCGACCCGGACTCCGACGAGATGCAGTACATGCTCGAGCGGCGCCGGCAGCTGGGCGGCGCGGTGCCCCGGCGCCGGTCGGAGTTCAAGACGCTCAAGGCGCCCGAGGACAAGGCCCTCGAGGTGCTGCGCCGCGGCTCGGGCAAGCAGGAAGTGGCGACGACGATGGCGTTCGTCCGCCTGCTCAAGGAGCTGCTCAAGGACACGGAGCTCGGCCCGCGCTTCGTGCCGATCATCCCGGACGAGGCCCGCACCTTCGGGATGGACTCCCTCTTCCCGTCGCAGAAGATCTACAACCCGGCCGGCCAGCGCTACACCTCGGTCGACCGCGAGCTGATGCTGGCGTACAAGGAGTCCGAGCAGGGCCAGATCCTGCACGAGGGCATCAACGAGGCGGGCTCGACGGCGTCGTTCACCGCCGTCGGCACCTCCTATGCCACGCACGGCGAGCCGATGGTCCCGATCTACATCTTCTACTCGATGTTCGGGTTCCAGCGGACCGGCGACTCGTTCTGGGCGGCGGCCGACCAGATGACCCGCGGCTTCGTCCTCGGCGCCACCGCCGGCCGGACGACGCTCAACGGCGAGGGCCTGCAGCACGAGGACGGCCACTCGCTGCTGCTCGCGCACACCAACCCGGCCGTCGTCTGCTACGACCCCGCGTTCTCCTACGAGGTCGGGCACATCACCAAGGACGCGCTGCAGCGCATGTACGGCGACGACCCGGGCGCCCCGCTGGGCGGCTCCCGCTCGCCCGACGTCATGTACTACCTCACCGTCTACAACGAGCCGTACCGCCAGCCGGCCGAGCCCGAGGGCCTGGACCTGCAGGGCCTGCTGGCGGGCATGTACCTGTACGCGCCCGGGCCGTCCCTCGAAGGGTCCCCATCCAAGGCGCAGGTGCTGGCCTCCGGCGTCGCGGTGCCGTGGGCGCTGCGCGCGCAGGAGCTGCTCGCCAACGACTGGGGCGTGTCGGCCGACGTGTGGTCGGTGACGTCGTGGAACGAGCTGCGGCGGCAGGCCGACGCGGCCGAGGAGCACAACCTGCTGCACCCGGAGGAGGACCCGCAGGTCCCGTACGTGACCCAGCGGCTGGCCGACGCCCCGGGCCCGGTCGTGGCGGTGTCGGACTGGATGCGGGCGGTGCCCGACCTCATCGCGCCGTACGTCCCCGGCGGGATGGCGACGCTGGGCACCGACGGGTTCGGCCTCTCCGACACCCGTCCGGCGCTGCGGCGGCACTTCCACGTCGACGCCGAGTCGGTCGTCGTCCGGGTGCTGGCGTCGCTGGCCCAGCGTGGCGAGGTCGACCGGGACGTCGTCCGCCAGGCGGTGGAGAAGTACCAGATCCGCGACGTGCAGGCCGCGCCCGCGGAGGAACGGTCCGACCCCAGCCCGGCGACCTGAAAGAGGACCCCGTCCTGCCCACCCTTCGCAAGCTCAGGGCGGGGCCCGGGACGGGGCCGGCGGCCGGCGGCGGCCACCGTGAGGTGGCCGTCGTCGGCGGCGGGGTGGTGGGGCTGACCTGCGCGCTCGAGCTCGCGCGCGCCGGGCACCGGGTCCGGGTGCACACCGCCGACCGGATCGCGGCGACCACCTCCGCGGTGGCCGCCGCGATCTGGTTCCCGTACCGGGCGGCGCCCGCGGACGCCGTGCTGCGGTGGGGCGCCACCTCGCTCGGGGTCCTCACCCGGCTGGCCGCCGATCCGGCGACCGGGGTGACGCTCCGGCCGGGCACGTTCGTGCACCGCACGCCCGAGCCCGACCTCTGGTGGACACCCGGCGTG
>DATIMX010000632.1:0-1962 GCA_035474935.1 Geodermatophilus sp.
CCGGCGGCGAACATGGTCTCGGTGAGGTCGGCGACCAGCCGGCGCAGCTCCTGGTCGAAGTCGACGACCGGGACGGCGGGGGTGCGCAGCACCGGGTCGCCCAGCAGCCGGATGGGGGTCACGCTCACCGGTCGATCGTAGAAGAAGGACCCCTCAGCCCCCCTGCTCACAGGCAGACCGCGCCCTTCGCGAGCTCGGGGCGGTGCCCGGGACGGGGCCGCGACGCCATGACGGCCCGCGCTAGACGAGGTCGAGCGGATCGAGTTGGACGCGGACGTGCTCGGGGGCCTTCTTGGCGCTGCGGACGCCCTGCACCTCGGCCAGCGCGGAGGCCAGCGCCGCGCCCTCCGACCGCGGCACCCGCACCAGGTAGCGCTCCCGCTCGCCCTCCTGACCGGGCCGCGGCGGTTCGGGCACCGGGCCGAGCAGGTCGGCGTCGGCGGGCAGCCGGGCGGCCGCGAGGAACTCCGCCAGCGCCGGCGCCGTCCCGGACAGTGCCGCCATCCGCGTCACCGGCGGAAAGCCGAGCTCGCGGCGGTCGGCGAGCTCCCGGGCGGCCAGCCAGCCCGGGTCCCAGCGCACCAGCGCCTGGACGACGGGGTGCGCGGCATCGGCCGCGACGACCACCTGACCGCCCGCCGACGCCGGGCGGACGAGGGCGGCGGCGTTCATCCACCGGCGCAGCGTCTCCTCACCCGCCCGCAGGTCGGCCCGGCCCAGCAGCGCCCAGGAGTCCAGCAGCAGCGCGGCGCCGTACCCGCCCTCGGCGACCGGCTCGGCACCCGGGGTGGCGACGACCAGCGCCGGCCCCCCGGGCACGCTCGGCAGCACCCCGGACCCGCGGCCGGACACCCGAACCGCGGCGCCCGGGAAGGCGCGGCCCAGCTCCTCGGCGGTGCGGGCGGCGCCGACCACCGAGGCGCGCAGCTTCGTGCCGTGGCAGTACGGGCAGTCGAAGGCCGCGGCTGGGCGGGCGCACCAGCGGCAGGCCGGCACCCGCGAGCCACCCGGGCCGGGGGTGGGCGCGACGCCCAGCGGCCCGGAGCAGACCGCACAGCGGGCCGGCGCCCGGCACCGGTCGCAGGCCAGGCCGGGCGCGTAGCCGGCCCGGGGCACCTGCACGAGCACCGGCGCGCCGTCGGCGAGGGCCTGGCGCGCGACGCGGTGGGCGAGGCTGGGCAGCCGGGCGGTGCGGGCGGCCGGGTCGCGGGCCAGCTCGGCGTCGGCGCCCAGGGCCTGCACCCGCGGTGCGGCGGCGCGCAGGGTGGCGCGGTCGGCGGCCAGCTCGTGCGCCCAGCCGCTCTCCACCAGCAGCTGCGCCTCCGCGGTACGCGCGGTCCCGGCGAGGACGGCCGCGCAGGAGGCGAGGTGGGCGCGGTGCACGAGCACGTCGCGGGCGTGCGCGTAGGGCGCGCGGGGCTCGGCGTGCAGGTCGTCGCCGTCGTCCCAGACGGCGACCAGCCCGAGGTCGGCGACCGGCGCGTAGACCGCGGCGCGGGTGCCCAGCACCACCTTCGCGGTGCCGCGGACGACGTCGAGGAAGCGGCGGTAGCGGGCGTCGGGGGCGGCGTCGGCGCGCAGGACGACGACCGAGCCCTCCGGCAGCCGGGCCTCCGCGGCGGCGGCCAGCCGGTCGAGGTCGCGGCCGTCGGGCGCCACGACCAGGGCGCCGCGGCCGCCGGAGAGCGCGGCCTGGCACAGCTCGACCAGCCGGGCCGGCCAGTCCTCCCCGGGCAGCGCCGTCCACACCGCACGGGCCGGCCGGCCCTCGGCGACGGCGGCGAGCAGCGCCGGGCCGGTCGGGTACCGGGCGAAGCCGGCCGGGTCCGGGGGCGCCGGCGGCGGGGGCGGCTCGGCGGGCGGGCGCTTCTCGGCCGCGGCGCGGCGGGGCGGGACGGCGAGGCGCAGCACGTCGGTCACCGTGCCGCCCCAGCGCTCGGCCACCGCGCGGGCCAGCGTGAG
>DATIMX010000633.1:0-5737 GCA_035474935.1 Geodermatophilus sp.
ACCCGGCCGGGCTTGAGCGTGAAGATCCCGAACTCCCCCGGCGGGTGGACCGTCGAGGCGCGGGCGTAGCCGCGGAAGCCCGGGTGGGACGACCCACCGCGCGGGTCCTCGGGCGACGGGAAGCGGCCGTCCGGGTCGGCCTGCCAGGTCTCCAGCATGGCGTCGGGGACGACGTCGCCCGCGCCGTCGAGCACGCGGCCGCGGATCCAGATCCCGCCCTCGGTGCCCTCCTGCGCGGCCCAGACGCCGTCCGGCCAGGTCAGACCGATGGCCAGGTACGGGCCGACCGTGGCGCTCGGGGTGGTGCCCAGCCGGAACGGTTCGGTGAGGAAGCCGCTGCCGCGCTGCCCGGACCGGGGCTGGAAGGGGGTGGCCGGGTCCGGCGGAACGTCCAGGGGGTCCACGAACTGCGCGCTCACGCCATTCCTCCCGCGCGATTCCGCGCCTCGGTCCGCTCCTCGGTCGCTGGCGCTCCCTGCGATGCTCCCTCGGCTGTCATCACGCCACGTCTCCGTCGTCGTCGGTCTCGAAGGGGGTCTGGTCCGTGCCGCGCAGCACGATGTCCCACTCGAAGGCCAGCGCCCAGTTGTCCTGGGTGCGCTCGAGGGAGTACCGGCTGATCGCCCGGTGCCGGGCGACGGGTGGGATCGCGTTGAAGATCGGGTCCTGACCGAACAGCGGGTCGTCCGGGAAGTACATCTGGGTGACCAGCCGCTGCGTGAACGCCCGGCCGAACAGGCTGAAGTGGATGTGCGCGGGCCGCCAGGCGTTGTGGTGGTTGCCCCACGGGTAGGCGCCGGGCTTGATCGTCAGGAACTCGTACCGGCCCAGGCTGTCGGTGACCACCCGGCCGAGCCCGTCGAAGTGCGCGTCGAGCGGCGCCGGCCAGTTGTCGGCGACGTGCCGGTAGCGGCCGGCCGCGTTGGCCTGCCACACCTCGACCAGCGCGTCGGGCACCGGGCGGCCGTCGCTGTCGAGCACGCGGCCGTACACGAGGATCCGCTGGCCGATCGCCTCGCCGCCGTTGCGCAGCGTCAGGTCGGCGTCCTGGGGCAGCACCCGGTCCTCGCCGAGCACCGGGCCGGTGATCTCGGTGAGCCGGTGCGGCAGGTCGACGGGTGTCCGCAACGGCGCGCGCAGCGCGGTGCTCCGGTAGTCGGGGAACCCGACGGGCGTCCGCTTCTCGGCGGGTTCGCGCAGGTAGCGCGGCAGGATCAGCCTGCTGTCCGATGTGGTGCCGGTCATAGCGTGGAACGTACGGCCCGGCTCTACGCTGCCCAAGCGATCGCTTCCGATGGACGGAAGCCGGGAGGTGCGATGGCCGGTCGGAGCAGCACGCCCGGGCGGTCGGTCACGTCCCGCGCGCTCGCCGTCCTCGGCGCCTTCGACACCAGCGCCCCGCGGCTGTCGCTGTCGGAGATCGCCGAGCGTTCCGCCATGCCGCTGACCACCGTGCACCGGCTGCTCGGCGAGCTCACCGACTGGGGTGCGCTGCAGCGGCGTCCCGACGGCCGCTACGAGATCGGCCGGCGGCTGTGGGACCTCGGCCTGCTCGCGCCGGTGCAGCTGGAGCTGCGCCAGATCGCCGCGCCTTTCCTGCTCGACGTGCACACCGCGACCCGCGACACCGTGCACCTGGCGGTCCGCGAGGGCCGCAGCGCGCTGTACGTCGAGCGGGTCTCCGGCCGCGAGTCGGTGCCGGTGGTCAGCCAGGTGGGCAGCCGGCTGCCACTGCACGCCACCGGGGTGGGCAAGGTGCTGCTGGCCGCCGCGCCGCAGGACGTCGCCGAGGCGGTGCTGCGCACGCCGACCCGCGAGACGCGGCACACCATCGTCGACCCGGGGCGGCTGCGCCGGGAGATCGCCGAGGTGCGCCGCCGCGGGTACGCGCGGACCGCCGAGGAGATGTCGCTGGGCACGCTGTCGGTCGCCGTCCCGGTGCGGGTCGAGCGACCGGCCGGCCCGGCGGTCGTCGCCGCCCTGGGCGTCGTCGTCCCCAGTCACCGGCGGGACCTGCTGCGGCTGGTGCCGGTGCTGGAGGTGGCCGCGCGCGGCATCGGGCGGGAGCTGGCACGGGCACGGCCCTTCCACTGAGCGGGAGCGAACGGTTCCCATCCCGGCGTAGCCGCGGTCACACTCGGCCCGTGCGCACCCAGGTGGGGATCATCGGCGCCGGCCCGGCCGGCCTCCTGCTGTCGCGGCTGCTGGCCCTCCAGGGCATCGACTCGGTCGTCCTGGAGAACCGGTCGCGGGACTACGTGGAGGCGCGGATCCGCGCCGGCATCCTCGAACAGCACACCGTCGACACGCTGACCGCGGCCGGGGTGGGAATGCGGCTGCAGCGTGAGGGCCTGGAGCACTCCGGCATCCACCTGCAGTACCCGGGTGTGCGGCACACCCTGGACTTCCCCGAGCTGTGCGGGCGCACCGTGTGGGTCTACGGGCAGACGGAGGTCACCAAGGACCTCATCAAGGCCCAGCTGGACGGCGGCCCGCCGCTGCTGTTCGAGGTCTCCGACGTCCGGCCGGAGGACGTCGACGGCGACAACCCGCGGATCCGGTTCACCGACGCGGACGGCGTCCCTCAGGTGCTCGAGTGCGACGTCGTCGCCGGCACCGACGGCTTCCACGGTCCTTCCCGCGCCGTGGTGCAGGAGGCCGGCGGGCGGGTGTGGGAGCGCACCTACCCGTACGCCTGGTTGGGCATCCTGGCCGACGCCGCCCCCGCCACCGACGAGCTGATCTACGCCTGGCACCCCGAGGGCTTCGCGCTCTACTCGATGCGCTCGCCCACGGTGTCCCGGCTGTACCTGCAGGTCGACCCGAAGGAGTTGATCGAGGACTGGTCCGACGAGCGGATCTGGGACGCGCTCGACACCCGGATGGCGCTGGAGGGCTGGTCGGTCAACCGCGGGCCGGTGACGGAGAAGTCGATCCTGCCGATGCGCTCGTTCGTCAGCGCTCCGATGCGTCGCGGCCGCCTCTTCCTCGCCGGGGACGCCGCGCACATCGTCCCACCGACCGGCGCGAAGGGCCTCAACCTCGCCGTCGCCGACGTCACCCTGCTGGCCCAGGCGCTGGTGCGGCTGCTGCAGGAGAAGGAGACCGACCTGGTCGACTCCTACTCCGACCGCGCCCTGGCCCGCGTCTGGCGGTGCACCCACTTCTCCTGGTGGATGACCTCGATGCTGCACCGCTCCGGCGACGACTTCGACGCCCAGCTGCAGCTCTCCCAGCTGCGGCGGGTCTGCTCGTCGGAGGCCGCCGCGCGCGAGCTGGCCGAGAACTACACCGGCCTCCCGCTCGAGCTCTGACGAGGCCACAGCTGCCGGCCACCGGCTCCGGGATCCCTCGCGGCGCCGGACAGCGGCCGGGTCAGCTCCGTCGCGCCGGGCTGTGGGGAGCGGCGACGCTCAGGGGCGCCACCGGACCTCGACCCTGGTCCAGGTGACCTCGAACCCGCCGGGGAACACCTGCTCCACCGCACCGGCACCCATCCGCTGCTGGGCGATCCGGCCGGCCAGCTCGACCGCCTTGGCGGCCGCGGCCGCGGTCAGCGCGACCGCCGACGCGGTGAGCAGTGGCCCGGCGAGCGCCACGCGCGCGAGCGCCGGGACCAGCGAGGGGCGCAGCTGCGGCGCCACGCCGTGACCCCCCGGGCGCGGACCCGGCACTGCGGCCCCGTCCCTCCCGATGATCGCGTCGGGCTCGACCGGCTGTCGTTCCGTCATCCCGTCCTCCGTCCATCGGGGCACCCAGGCGCCCTGGATCACCACCGGCGCCCATCGTGACGGAGGGAGGCACCCCGGCGCGAGGGCGGTGTCCGGCGAGGCACGCTCGCACCCGGCGGGGCGGTCAGCGGCCGGCGTCGAGCAGGGTGAGGACGGCGTCCGCGGTGCCCGGCGCCAGCGGCAGGTGCGGCAGGACGGCGGGCAGCTCCTCCGGCTCGATGCCCTCGGCCAGCAGCGCGGTGAGCACCCGATCGGCCTGGGACGGCGGCACCGGCTCGTCGAGGTCCGCGACCGCGGCCCGGGCCAGGAAGACCGCACCCGAGGCGGCCGGGTCCTCCCCCGACGGTGCGGACGGCGGAGCGGTCGCGGCCTCCCGCGTGAGCGCCTCGGCCGCCCGCACCAGCGACAGCGGCAGCCCCTCGGCCTCGACCTCCAGCAGCGGGACGTCGGCCAGCGCGGCCAGCACCAGGTGCTCGGCCTCGGTGCGCAGCGACACCTCCCACTCCCCCGCCCGGACCACGCCGACCAGGTCGCGGCCGTCCTCCCCGAGGTCGTCGAGCAGCTCGGTCCACTCCGCCCGCCGGGTGGCCCGCGCCCGCTCGGCGGCCAGCACGCAGGTGGCCAGCACGAACGGCTCGAGCACCTCGCGGTCGAACCGGTCGGCGTAGAGGACCCCGGTGGCGTCCACCGCGTTCAGCACGTCGCGGAAGCTGCCCGGCAGGGCGTCCCCGAGGTCGAGCCGGCCGTCCTCCTCGCCGGACAGCGGCTGCCCGCAGGCGATGCGGTCGCCGATGGTCCCGCCGGTCTCGCCCAGCCGGCCGCGGCGCCGCTCGTGGTGCGGCCGGTCGGACATCCCGACGGTCCACGCGCAGGTCTCGGCGATCAGCGCGGGCAGCCGCTCCCGCAGCACCTCGCGGCCGAGCTGGCCCATCCAGTCGACGTCGAACACGCTCCCAGCGTCCCGCGCGCGGGCCGGGATCGCTCCCGCCGCGACCGTGTGCGCGGATCCGCAGGGCCGGCGCGGCAACTGCGCACCGGGGCACGCGGACGGGCGGGACCTCAGCCGAAGAGCTCGCCCAGGAACGACTGCTTGCGCTTGTGGCCGTACCCGGAGGAGTGCTGCTTCTTCTGGACCTGGTTGAGCACCTCGCCGACCACCGCGCCGAGCCCACCGGCACCCAGCCCGCCGGCGGTGTGGCCGCTGCCGTGGCCCGACGTCCCCTGGGCCGTGCCGTACCCGGCCGACCCGCCGGGGGACGCCGACGCCGAGGACCGGCCGCCGTGCCAGGCGTTCTCGGCGTCGATCAGCCGCTCGAGCTCACCGCGGTCGAGGAAGATGCCGCGGCACTCCGTGCACTGGTCGACGTGCACCCCGTTGCGCTCGTAGGTGCGCATCGGACCGTGACACTTGGGACAGGTCAGCTCCATGGCCCGGCAACGGGCGGAACACCGCCCACGTTCCCCCCGACCGACACACCGCGCGAGCCCGTACCGACCGGTGCTACCCGCGGGTAGGAACTGTGGGAGAGTCGGTCTCCCACCCTGCGAGACGGCACGGTCGCCGTCAGGAGAGAGGCCCGATGCGGTTGCAACTGTCCCCGGAGCTGGAGGCCTTCCGGGAGGAGATGCGGACGTTCTTCACCACCCAGGTGCCCCAGGAGATCCGCGACACCGTCGCGGCCCGCCGGGACGTCTCGAAGGACCAGTACGTCCGGACCCAGCGGATCCTGAACGCCGCCGGGCTCGCCGTACCGCACTGGCCCGTGGAGTGGGGCGGCAGGGACTGGACGCCGCTGCAGCGGCACATCTGGCGCGAGGAGATGCAGCTGGCCTGCGTGCCCGAACCGCTGGCCTTCAACGCCAGCATGATCGGCCCGGTGATCGCGGCCTTCGGGAACCAGGAGCAGAAGGAGCGGTTCCTGGCCAAGACGGCGAACCTCGACATCTGGTGGTGCCAGGGCTTCTCCGAGCCCGACGCCGGCTCCGACCTGGCCAGCCTGCGCACC
>DATIMX010000634.1:0-7509 GCA_035474935.1 Geodermatophilus sp.
GGTCGGCACCAGCGGGGTCTCGATCGCCACCCTCGACGACATGAAGGTCCTGTACGACGGCTTCGACCTGTGCTCGCCGGACACCTCGGTCTCGATGACGATCAACGGGCCGGCGCCCACCATCCTCGCCATGTACCTCAACGCGGCGATCGACCAGCACCCCGAGCTGGAGCCGGCCGAGGTGCTGCGCCGGGTCCGTGGGACGGTGCAGGCCGACATCCTCAAGGAGGACCAGGGCCAGAACACCTGCATCTTCTCGACCGAGTTCGCGCTGCGGGCGATGGGCGACATCCAGCAGTGGTTCATCGACTCCGGCGTCCGGAACTTCTACTCGGTCTCCATCTCCGGGTACCACATCGCCGAGGCCGGGGCGAACCCGATCAGCCAGCTGGCGTTCACCCTCGCCAACGGCTTCACCTACGTCGAGGCCTACCTGGCCCGCGGCATGGACATCGACGACTTCGCGCCCAACCTCTCCTTCTTCTTCTCCAACGGCATGGACGCCGAGTACTCGGTGATCGGCCGGGTCGCCCGCCGCATCTGGGCGGTGGCGATGAGGGAGCGCTACGGCGCCGGGCCGCGGTCCCAGCAGCTGAAGTACCACGTGCAGACCTCGGGCCGGTCGCTGCACGCGCAGGAGATGGACTTCAACGACATCCGGACGACGCTGCAGGCCCTCTGCGCCATCTACGACAACGCCAACAGCCTGCACACCAACGCCTACGACGAGGCCGTGACCACCCCGAGCGAGCACTCCGTCCGCCGGGCCCTGGCCATCCAGATGATCATCGACAGGGAGTGGGGGCTGGCCGGCAACGAGAACCCGCTGCAGGGCTCGTTCGTCATCGAGGAGCTCACCGACCTGGTCGAGGAGGCGGTGCTGGCCGAGTTCGACCGGATCGCCGAGCGCGGCGGCGTGCTGGGCGCGATGGAGACCGGCTACCAGCGCGGCAAGATCCAGGACGAGTCGATGCTCTACGAGCACCGCAAGCACGACGGCAGCCTGCCGATCGTCGGGGTCAACACCTTCCTCGACCCGCACCGCGACGAGGCCCCTCCGCAGAAGCTCGAGCTCGCCCGCGCCACCGAGGCGGAGAAGCAGTCGCAACTGAAGCGGCTGGCGGACTTCCACGCCCGGCACGCCGACGAGGCCCCGGCCGCGCTGGCCGAGCTGCAGCGGGCGGCGACCGAGGGCGGCAACGTCTTCGCCGCGCTGATGGACGCCGTCCGGGTCTGCTCGCTCGGCCAGATCAGCGACGCCTTCTTCGAGGTGGGCGGCCAGTACCGGCGCAATGTCTAACGGCCCCCTCCCGGGCACCGCCCCGAGCCTGCGAGGGATGGGGAGGAGGGGGTCCTTTCTCGACGACCTGGGGACGGCGGTCGACCTGCCGCGGCCGCCGCGGCGGGTGGTGTCGCTGGTGCCGTCGCTCACCGAGGCGCTGGCGGAGACGGTCCCCGAGCGGCTGGTAGGCGCCACCGACTGGTGCACCCACCCGGCCGGGCTCGAGGTGACGCGCGTCCGGGGCACCAAGAACCCCGACCGCGCGGCGATCGCGGCGCTCGAGCCGGACCTCGTGGTCTGCAACCGGGAGGAGAACCGGCGGCTGGACGTGGACCGGCTGCGGGCGGCCGGCGTCCCCGTGTGGGTGACCCTCATCGAGTCGGTCGACGAGGCGCTCACGTCGATGCGCCGGTTGTTCGCCGAGGTGCTGGACGTGGGGGAGCCCGGCTGGCTGACGACGGCGGCCGCGGAGTGGGCCCGGCCGGTGCCCGCGCCGCCGCGCCGGGTCGCCGTCCCGGTGTGGCGGGACCCGTGGATGGTGGTCGGCCCGCGCACCTTCACCGGCGACGTGCTGACCCGGCTCGGGCTGGTCAACGTCTTCGGTGCGGGGGAGGACCGCTACCCGCACGTGTCGATCGAGGCCGTGCGGGCGGCGGGACCGGACGTCGTCGTCCTGCCCGACGAGCCCTACGTCTTCACCGCGGACGACGGGCCCGAGGCGTTCCCCGGGATCCGCACGGCGCTGGTGTCGGGCCGCGACCTCACCTGGTACGGCCCCTCGCTCGGTCCGGCGCGGCAGCGGCTGATCACGGCGATCCGCGGCTGATCCGGGTCGGTTCACGGGGACCGGGGGGCCGTGTGGCCCGGGGCCTCGAGCGCCCGTGCCGACCCCGGGGCGCGGACGGGGTCGGTCACCAACATGTCCGACGCCCGGTCCGGCGACGTGGTGATCGTCATGGGCATCGGCGGGGTCGGCATCAACAGTGTGCAGGCCGCCCGTGCGATCGGGATGCGGCAGTCAGGTATCCCGATCAACCACACCATGTTCACGGTGGTCCAGATGCGGCTCCAGGGTTCCCTCTTCGGCGGGTGCAACCCGCGCTGGGACATCCCCAACCTGCTCGCCCAGTACACGGCCGGCGCGCTGGAGCTCGATGCCCTCGTCACGCGGACCTACACCCTCGAGCAGGTGGCCCAGGGCTACGCCGACATGCGGGACGGCGTGAACATCCGCGGGTTGGTCGTCTTCAACTGAAGGAGGACCAGTACGTCGCCAGGCCCAGGGCGGGACCCGGGACGGGGCCTCCCGGGGCGCCGATGAGTCCGGTGGGCGGCCGGGGTCTGCCCTCCATGGACCTCCAGCCGGTGCGCACCGTCCTGCAGCGCCAGGTGGACGCCGGCCGGCTGCCCGGCTTCGTCGCCGCCGTCCGCCACCGCGGCGCGACGGAGGTGCTGTGCGGCGGCACGACCGCCGCCGGGGGTGGCGACCCGATGCGCCCGGGCACGCTGTTCCGCCTCGCCTCGGTGACCAAGCCGGTCGCCGGCGCGCTCACCCTCGCCCTGGTGGAGGACGGCGTGCTGGGCCTCGACGACCCGGTCGCCGAGTGGCTGCCCGAGCTGGCCGCCCCACGGGTGCTGCGCGACCGGACCGGGCCGCTGACCGACACCGTTCCCGCCGAACGACCGGTCACCGTGCGGCACCTGCTCACGAGCACGCCCGGCTTCGGCGGCCTCTGGGACGGCAGCCCGCTGGACCGGGCGATCGAGGAGCGCGCCATCGGCCCCGGGCCCTGGCCGCCGCAGGTGGCCCCGGACGAGTACCTGCGCCGCCTCGCCGCGCTGCCGTTCGCCGCCCAGCCCGGCGAGCTGTGGCTGTACCACATGGCCGCCGACGTCCTGGGCGTGCTGCTCGCCCGCGCCACCGGCCGGCCGGTGTCGGCGCTGCTGGCCGAGCGGGTGACCGGCCCGCTGCGGCTGACCGGCACCGCCTTCACCGCCGCCGACCCCACCCGGCTGACGACCGTGCACCAGGCGACCCCGGACGGCCTCGTGCCGGTCGACGCGCCCGACGCCACCGTCCCGCCGGCGTTCGAGAGCCTCGCGGCGGGACTGGTCGCCACCGCGCCGGACGTGCTCGCGATCCTGGCCGCGCTGGCCGACGGCGGCGCCCCGCTGCTGGAACCGGCGTCGGTGACCGCGTTGACCGCCGACTCGCTCACCCCCGCACAGCGGGCGGGCGCGGCGGACTTCCTCGGGCCCGGGGTCTCCTGGGGGCTGCAGACCGGCGTGTGCGTCGAGCCGGCCGAGCCGTGGACCACCCCCGGCCGCTTCGGCTGGGACGGCGGCACCGGCACGAGCGCCTGGGCCGACCCCGCCCGCGACGTGGTCGCCGTCCTGCTCACCGGCCGGCTCTGGTCCGGCCCGGACGACGAGCCGCGCGACTTCTGGCGAACGCTGTACGGCTGCCTCCCGGCCGCGCCGCGTTGACGCGGTCGGTCCCCGCCGCCAACCTGTTCTGGTGACGGTGCTGCCGCTCCCGGCTCGCGGACGCTGGGTGTGGGACGCCCGCGACCGGGCCCGCGCGGTCCGCGTCGCCACCCACGACGAGGTCGGCCTGCTCAACCTGAGCGTGTGGCGGGACGGGACCTGCGTGGGGACGGTCAAGCTGCGCCCCGAGGAGGCCGCGGATCTGGTGGGTGCGCTCACCGAGGGGCTAGCCCGGCTCGCTGCGGATCGGACCCCCGCAGCCGCGGTCCCGGAGACGGCGCGCCTGGCCGAGCTCGAGGGCCGGCTGGTCGGCCTGGAGTCCCGGCTGACCACCCCACCCTGGCGGCAGGCGGTGGCCGACGCGGGGACGGCGGCTGCCGCGCTGGCCGGGCGGCTCCTGCGGCGACGGGGCTGAGCCTCTAGGCGGGGCGGACCCGGACCAGGTTCATCGCGGTCATGGTCAGCACGACGGTGCCGTCCTGCCGCAGCAGCTCGACGTGCGTGCTCACCAGCCCCCGGTCGGGCTTCGACCGCGACGGCCGGGCCTCGGCGACCGTCGTCCGCAGGGTGAGCTCGTCGCCCGGCCGCACCGGGGCCACCCACCGCAGCTCGTCGACCCCGGGGGAGCCGAGGCTGGACACGGGGGAGAGGTACTGGTCGGCCAGCAGCCGCATCATCAGCGCGCAGGTGTGCCAGCCGCTGGCGATCAGCCCGCCGAACGGCCCCGCCGCCGCGGCCTCGGGGTCGACGTGGAACGGCTGCGGGTCGAACCGGCGGCCGAAGTCGACGACGTCGTCCTCCTCGACCCGCAGCGTTCCGTGCTCGGCGGTCGTCCCGGGCACGTAGTCCTCGAACCAGCGCTCGCTCGAAGACATCGGTTCGCTGCCGCGGGACGCTCCGCCCCTCGCTCGTTCCTCGCTGACGGGCTTCCGTCCCTGTCCGCTCACGAGGTGGACCGTAGGGCGTTACGGTGCGTCCCGTGCTGCCGCCCACCGGCCCCCTCGCGGGCACCCGCGTCGTCGAGCTGGCCGGTCTCGGCCCCGCCCCCTACGCCTGCCTGCTGCTGGCCGAGCTGGGCGCCGACGTCGTCCGGGTCGACCGGCCCGGCGGTGGCACCCAGCTGGTGCCCCCGGAGCGGGACGCGCTGAACCGCAGCCGCCCCTCGGTCGCCGTCGACCTCAAGAGCCCGGCCGGCCGCGACGTCGTCCTCCGGCTGGTGGAGAGCGCCGACGTGCTGGTCGAGGGGCTGCGCCCGGGCGTCGCCGAGCGGCTGGGCGTCGGCCCCGGCGACGCTCTCGCCCGCAATCCGCGGCTGGTCTACGCGCGGATGACCGGCTGGGGTCAGGACGGCCCGCTCGCCGACCGCGCCGGGCACGACATCAACTACCTGGGGCTCACCGGCGCCCTGCACGCCATCGGGACGGCGGAGGCGCCGGTCCCGCCGCTCAACATCGGCGCCGACTTCGGCGGCGGCGCGATGTTCCTCGTCGTCGGCGTGCTCGCCGCCCTGCTCGAGCGGCAGACGAGCGGGCGCGGCCAGGTGGTCGACGCGGCCATGGTGGACGGCGCCAGCTCGCTGGTCACGATGGTCTACGGCCTGCTGGGTGCCGGCGCCTGGCAGGACCGCCGCGCGGCGAACCTGCTCGACGGCGCCGCCCCCTTCTACGGCACCTACGCCTGCGCCGATGGCCGGCACGTGGCGGTCGGCGCCATCGAGCCGCAGTTCCACGCCCAGCTGCTCGCCGGCCTGGGCATCGACCCCGACGCGCACGGCCGCCGGCTCGACGTCGCCCGCTGGCCGGAGCAGCGCGCGCGGATCGCCGCCGCCTTCGCCACCCGCACCCGCGACGAGTGGGCCGAGGCCTTCGCCGGCACCGACGCCTGCGTGACGCCGGTGCTCGGGCTGACCGAGGCGCCGCACCACCCGCACCTGGCCGCCCGCGGCACCTTCGCCGACCGCGGCGGACACCCGGAGCCCGCGCCGGCGCCGCGCTTCTCGCGCACTCCCGGCGCGGTCCGCGGAGCACCCCGTGCACCCGGCCAGGACACCCGCACGGCGCTGGTCGCATGGGGCTTCGGCGAGGAGGAGGTGGCCGGCCTGCTGGAGACCGGCGCCGTGGTGCAGGCAGAGCGAGGGGAGCAGCGGTGACCGACGGGGTGCTGGTGGAGCGGCGCGACGGCGTCCTGGTCGTCACGATCGACCGGCCGGAGGCGCGCAACGCGCTCGATCGCGCCGTCGCCGAGGGCGTGGCCGCCGCGGTCGACGAGCTCGACGCCGACGAGGAGCTGCGGGTCGGCGTCCTCACCGGGGCCGGGGGCACCTTCTCCGCCGGTATGGACCTCAAGGCCTTCCTGCGCGGTGAGACCCCGGCGATCGAGGGCCGCGGGCTGTGCGGCATCACGCAGGCCCCGCCGCGCAAGCCGCTCGTCGCCGCCGTCGAGGGCTGGGCGCTGGCCGGCGGCTTCGAGCTGGTGCTCGCCTGCGACCTGGTGGTGGCCGCCGAGACGGCGCGCTTCGGGGTGCCCGAGGTCAAGCGCTCACTGGTCGCCGCCGGCGGCGGCGCGCTGCTGCTGCCGGCGCGGGTGCCGCGCAACGTGGCGATGGAGATGCTGCTGACCGGCGACCCGATCGACGCCCGGCGGGCCGCGGAGGTCGGCCTGGTCAACCGGGTCACCCCCGAGGGCGGGGCACTGGAGGGCGCCCTCGCCCTGGCCGCGACGATCGCCGCGAACGGTCCGCTGGCCCTGGCCGCGACCAAGGCGGTCGTCCTCGGCAGCGCCGACTGGGCCACCGCCGAGGGATGGGCCCGGCAGGCCGATCTCGTCGCGCCGGTCTTCGCCAGCGAGGACGCGCGGGAGGGCGCGGCGGCCTTCGCCGAGAAGCGCCACCCCGTCTGGCGGGGCCGCTGAGCGTCCCGCACGGGGGTCGCACCACGGGACTCCGCCCGGCGGCCGGTGCGCGCTCCCGGGGCCGTGACCTGCGCAACCGGCCGCTGCGGCCCCCTGGCGTGTCGCCGCCGGACGGAATCAGCCAGGATGGTGCGGGCACAGGGGGAAGGAGGGCCACCGTGGGCAAGCACCGGGCACCTGACGCGGACCCCACCGACTTCGACGCGGCGACCAGCGCGCTCGTCGACGTCACCGGGGACTACGAGGTCGACGTCGCGCACACCCGGATCGGGATCCGCGCCCGGCACGCCATGGTGACCACCGTGCGCGGGTCGTTCGGCGACTTCACCGGGACGGCGCACCTCGACGTCGCCGACCCGGCGGCCAGCTCGGTGTCGCTGCGCATCCGGACGGCGAGCATCGACACCGGCACCGCCGACCGCGACGCGCACCTGCGCTCGGCGGACTTCCTCGACGTCGAGACCTTCCCCGAGATCGTCTTCACCTCCACCGACGTGGAGCAGGTCGACGCGGAGACCTACGAGGTCACCGGTGACCTGACCATCCGGGACACCACCCGGCCGGTGTCGGTCGAGTTCACGCTGACCGGCTCGGCGAAGGACCCGTTCGGCAACACGCGGGTCGGTTTCGAGGGCGCGCTGGCGATCAAGCGCAGCGACTGGGGGCTGACCTGGAACACGCCCCTGGACACCGGCGGCGTGCTGGTCAGCGACCGCATCCAGATCGAGTTCGACGTCTCCGCCGTCCGGGTCGCCTGAGAGAGGACCACCCTCCCCCCACGCCTCGCACGCTCGGCGCGGGACCCGGAAGGGTGGCCGCCGCCCTCCTCA